>CAVCSJ010000211.1:0-2004 GCA_963604895.1 bacterium | reverse complement strand
TCACGCCGCCGAGAGTCTCGATACCGAGGGAAAGCGGAGTGACATCCAGAAGGAGGACATCCTTCACGTCACCTGCAAGCACACCGCCCTGGATGGATGCGCCGATGGCTACAACCTCGTCAGGGTTTACGCTCTTGTTAGGCTCCTTGCCGAAGAAGTTGCGTACGAGCTCCTGAACCTTAGGAATACGTGTGGAACCGCCGACGAGCAGAACCTCGTCAATGTCGGAAGCCTTCAGATGCGCGTCCTCGAGGGCCTTGCGGCAAGGCTCGAGAGTGCGGTTGAAGAGGTTGTCGCAGAGCATTTCGAACTTGGCCCTGGTAAGGGTCTTTACAAGATGCTTAGGAATACCGTCTACAGGCATAATGTAAGGCAGATTGATTTCTGCGGAACTCTGGTTGGAGAGTTCGATCTTCGCCTTCTCGGCAGCTTCCTTAAGTCTCTGGAGTGCCATAGGATCCTTCTTGAGGTCGATTCCGTGATTCTCGGAAGCGAATTCGGAAGCGAGCCAGTCGATGATGGCCTGGTCGAAATCATCACCGCCGAGGTGAGTGTCACCGTTAGTGGAACGGACCTCGAACACACCGTCGCCGAGTTCAAGGATGGAGATATCGAAAGTACCGCCACCGAGGTCGAAGACCGCGATCTTGGAATTCTTATCCTTCTTGTCCAGACCGTAAGCGAGAGCCGCTGCGGTAGGCTCGTTGATGATACGCTTCACATCAAGTCCGGCGATCTTTCCGGCCTCCTTCGTGGCCTGGCGCTGGCTGTCTGAGAAGTATGCAGGGACGGTGATGACAGCCTCTGTAACCTCCTGACGGAGATAATCTTCTGCCGTCTTCTTCATCTTCTGAAGAATAATCGCGGAAATCTCCTGAGGAGTGTAAGGATGTCCGTTGATATCCACACGCGGAGTGTTGTTATCACCCTTGATGACCTTGTAAGGAACTCTTTCGATTTCCTTTGCCACCTGATCATAGGTCTCGCCCATGAAACGCTTGATGGAGTAAACTGTATTGTGAGGGTTGGTGATGGCCTGACGCTTGGCAGGATTACCGACCTTTCTTTCACCGCCGTCAGTGAATGCGACTACGGAAGGAGTAGTCCTTTCACCTTCATTGTTAATGATGACCGTAGGCTGATTACCTTCCATTACTGCTACGCAGGAGTTAGTTGTACCGAGGTCAATACCGATAATTTTTCCCATAATTGTATTTCGTTTTTTTACTTATTAATCTTTATTTCCCGTGTCGCATTCTTTGCGGCACGCCCGAACTTATATCGAATGTTGTGCCAAGCCGATTTTCTGCCAAATTGTCATAAAAAGCAGTATCTTTGCTGACAGAAATCTTTCGGATATGGAATATCGGACACTGACAGAGACAGAATACGCCGACCTCGCATCGCGCATTCTCTATGAAGACAATCATCTTCTCATCGTGAACAAGCGCACGGGCGAAATCACCCAGGGTGACAAGACGGGCGACGAGTGCCTTGCAGACAGCTACAAGGCATTCATCGCGCAGCGTGACGGCAAGCCGGGGAAAGTCTACCTCGGCATTCCGCACCGCCTCGACCGCCCCGTGAGCGGCATCTGCATCCTCGCCAAGACCAGCAAGGCCCTGGAGCGCCTCGGCGCGATGTTCCGCGACGGCGAGATTCACAAGACCTACTGGGCGCTGTGCTGCGCCAAGCCCGAGCCGGCCGAGGGACTGCTCGAAGATTATATGGTCCGCAACGAGAAGCAGAACAAGTCCTACATAGTTCCCGCGGCCGCTGACGCGTCCAATCGTGCCCCTTCCCGCCCGGGCGCCAAGCTTGCGCGTCTTCGCTACCGCTATCTGAAGAGCACGGAAAGGTATCATCTGGTGGAGGTTGAGCTGCTCACAGGCCGCCACCATCAGATCCGCTGCCAGCTCAGCCACCTGGGCTGCTGCATCAAGGGCGACCTGAAATACGGGGCCCCGAGGTCCAATCCTGACGGGGGCATCTGCCTTCAGGCCC
>CAVCSJ010000210.1:0-2007 GCA_963604895.1 bacterium | reverse complement strand
ACTCTATCGCATGTCGGTACTGCGCCTCCATGTCGATATACATCGCGTGCACCGGTAGCTTACCAAGTTCGCGGGCAGCGTCTATGGCCATGTTTAGCATCAGGCCGCTGTCCTTGCCGTTGCTGAACGATACACACACGCGGTCAAACTCGCTGAAGATGACCTTGAATCGCTCCACCGCTGCATCGTACACATTTTTATCCAGATAGATTTTAGTGCTCATAATTCCTTCATTATTTCATCTTTAGTCTTACTTTTGAAGTACTCGCTCATACTGATCTTCTTGGCAATGTTGCGGTCAATCAGAGCTTCAAGTTTCATATTGCCAGTCAGTTCGTAGTAGTGGCAGTCGCTCTCTTGCCCTGTGCGCCAAGTGCGCCTGCCTGACTGGAGCTTCAAGGCATACTCAAAGGTTTTGTCGAAATAGATAGTGGTGTGGTACTCCTGTAGGTTAAGGCCGAATGACTCCTTCTGATAGCTTAGGACGCGACACTGCGGGAACTCTACCTCGCAGAGCTGCCTGCTTGCTATGAACTTGCAGAAAATGACGGTCTTTGTAGGGTCCACGCCGGAGGCGAAGATGCGCCTGACCGCTTCCACCTTTGCGCTGTCGCAGCTGTAGGACATCTGCATCTTTTGCGTCATTGCAAGGAAGATATTGTTGTTCCACTGATCGAGGGCCTTGTCCGAAAGAAAGTATTCCTTGACTTCGCAGTAGGCATCGCGGGATGCCTGCCCAGCGCAGTAGTTAACCGTGTGGTAGAACTGCTCTACCCTCAGGGAGAGGTCGCAGGAGTAGACATAATCCTTGATAAGCCAATGAAGGTAATCCACATTCTCATACCCGGTAATGTACTCCTTGCGCTCCGTTCTGCCCGGCTTGCGAACAATGACCTCGTTCCAGTTACAGAAGGTGTTCTTGAACCGCCGCAAGTCCATAGAGAGGATTTTGGACGAAAGGAACTCCATCTGCGGCCAGAGGTCAAGCAGGTTCTTGGAAAGTGGCGTGCCGTTGAGGATGAGCTTGTAGGTAGCGCGCTTGCCCAGCTCGATGGTGCGCCTTGTCCTGATGGATTCAGCGTTCTTGATCTTCAAGGACTCATCGACTACCATAAAGGTATCGTCTTCGTGCTGCCCCATCCATTCCATAGTGTCAAGATATATCCTCGATGACTGCGAGAGACTTTCTACGCCCACCATCTTCAGTTCCGGGCGAATGCCACCGCTACGTTCTATCTCAGCCTTGACCGCACCGAGCGTTCGGAGCGGTCCTACCCAGAGGCAGAAGCCGCAGGGCGCACTATTCACGAGGTTCACGGCCACCTGCGTCTTGCCGGTGCCCGCCTCCATAAAGAGCGCGCCCACCTTCCATCGGGCGAGGCGAGCCTCAGCCTCGGTCTGATCTAAGCTCAGCGATCTCATCTCTATCCTCCTCACTCGCTTTCACCGGAGTGGCAGTGTGCTTGATAACTTGAATGTCTGTCAGTCGCTTTCGTGTGTTGGAGTCGAAATAGGCAGACTTCTTGGTCGAATACTGAATGGATTTCTTTTCAAGAATCCACGCGGCAATCCATACCGCCTCACACTTTTCGACCTCGTAGTCTACGCCGAATATCTGTGACTTTGGGAACACATCCTTCGAGCCATCGAAGGATGCGATAACTACCGCCTTTGGCGAAATGTCTGCCATTGAAGCATAGCGGACACTATGACAGAGAGTCTTGCCCATAATTAAGCGTTCTCTACGATTTCGAAGCCAATACAACGGTCATCATCGCTGTAGGCGAAGTAGAACCTATCGCGAGAGAGGAATGCGTATTCAAGGCTATCACCACTAACAGTTTCGACCTTGATAGGACGGTGATCCTCCGGCACGTAAGCCTTAATGAAGGCGATGCCCGTATAGTCGCCATACATGGCGTTGTCGCTGGAGCACGGAGAACTCCACTTAATAGTCTTGCCTACGAGGCTTTCAATGTTCTTGACTGTGATAACTTGTTCCATAAT
>CAVCSJ010000209.1:0-2016 GCA_963604895.1 bacterium | reverse complement strand
TCCCGCTCATTATGGGTATGGATGTCATCCACGGACACGAGACGGTCTTCCCTGTTCCGCTCGCCCTGTCGACATCCTGGAATATGGACCTTATCGAGAAGACAGCCCGCGTAGCCGCCAGAGAGGCTTCCGCCTGCGGAATCAACTGGGTGTTCAGCCCTATGGTGGACATCTGCCGCGACGCCCGCTGGGGCCGCATCGTCGAGGGCGGCGGTGAAGACCCGTATCTGGGCGGCGAAATCGCCAAGGCTATGGTCTACGGCTATCAGGGCCGCGATGACAAATATGACAAGGACGAGGTGATGGCCTGCGTGAAGCATTACGCCCTTTACGGCGCAGCCGAGTCGGGACGTGATTACAATTCCGTATTCCTCAGCCGCCAGGAGGCTCTGAACGGCTATCTGCGCCCTTATCAGGCTGCAGCTGAGGCAGGTGCGGGAAGCTATATGTCCTCCTTCAATGAATTCGAGGGCATACCGGCATCTATGAACGAATATCTTATGGACGAACTTCTGCGCGGCGACTGGGGCTTCAAGGGCTTCCTGGTTTCCGACGCCACCGCCATCGCCGAGGAGGTTAACCACGGCATCGGCGACCTCCAGGAGGTGTCCGCCCGCTCGCTCCAGGCCGGTCTGGATATGGATATGAACTCCGACGGATACGTCGGGACGCTGAAGAAATCATTGGCCGAAGGCCGCATAAGCGAGAAAGACATCGACCGCTGCTGCCGCCGCGTGCTCGAAGCGAAATACAAGCTGGGCCTCTTCGAGGACCCGTTCCGGTATCTCGACCCGGAACGCGCTAAGACTGAGGTATATACGGACGAGAACCGTGCGTTCGCGCGCGAGGTGGCTCACGAGACTCAGGTGCTTCTGAAGAACGACGGCGTGCTGCCGCTGAGCAAGAGCGCGCGCATCGCCGTGGTGGGTCCGCTCGCGAAGGACGGCTCCGCGATGACCGGCACCTGGTCGATGTCCCGCAGGCCGAGCGTGTCGCTCTACGACGGCATCTCCGAGGTCGCAAATACCTCATATGCAGAGGGTTCGTGGCTTTTCAACGATTTCGCGACCGAGGAGGCCGCCCGCTACGGAATGATGAAGACGTTTATGCCGAATTTCCAGGCTCCGGCCCTGCACACCGTTCCGCAGAGCACATTGATCGCCGAAGCCGTAGCGAAGGCGAGAGCCGCGGACGTGGTCGTTGCGTGCGTCGGCGAGATCGCCAATATGAACGGCGAGGGTGCATCGCGCAGCGACATTTCACTTCCTGACGCTCAGCGTGAATTGCTCCGGGCGCTGAAGAAGACCGGAAAGCCGGTTGTGATGGTGCTCGTGACCGGCCGCCCGCTGGAGATCGTAGAGGAAAGCGAGACGATGGATGCGATTCTGAATGTGTGGAGTGCGGGAGCCGAGGGCGGTCGCGCCGTCGCCGATGTGCTATTCGGCGACGCGAATCCTTCCGCGAAGCTCACGACAAGTTTCCCTCGCAGCGTCGGACAGCTGCCGCTCTACTACAACCACAAGAACACCGGACGCCCGCACCCGGACGACGAGCCTTACCGCAAGTTCACAAGCTGCTGGATCGACGAGCTTAACGGTCCGCTCTACCCGTTCGGCTTCGGTCTGAGCTATACGACTTTCGAGTACGGGGAGCCTGTTCTGAGCGCCTCGGAGATGTCTCAGGACGGCAGCGTAAATGTCTCAGTGACAGTGAAGAACACCGGTGCGCGCGACGGCGACGAGACTGTTCAGCTCTACATCCACGACGTGTACGCGAGCAGCACGCGTCCGGTCAAGGAGCTGAAGGCGTTCCGCAAGGTGCATATTCCTGCCGGCGAGAGCGTTACGGTGGACTTCACGCTCTCGTCCAATGATCTCGCTTTCTACAATCACGATCTGCAGTTCGTGTGCGAGAGCGGCGATTTCGAGATAATGACCGGCCCGAACAGCCGCGACACGAAGTCGACGACTCTGCGAGTTCTCTAGGCGGCCGCTTCGCGTCCAATATTCCCCCTCG
>CAVCSJ010000208.1:0-2045 GCA_963604895.1 bacterium | reverse complement strand
CCCTTCTGGATTTGCCATCGGCCTCCCAGCGCCTTCCAGCGGACCGGGGACGTCCGGAAGGGAGCAGAAAAGGCGAAATCCGCTCCCTTCTGGATTTTGGCACTAACTAACTATTGGCATTGGAAGGTGAGTATGGCAGGGCATCGGTCAGGGATTTTGTCTGGAGGTTGGTGCCGGTCATAACAGATGAAATGGAATTTTGACGTTTTCACTTATATGTGTATTTTTGCAGAGTTATGAAAGTGAAGAATCCGGACAATATCGAAAAATACAGCAGGAATTACTCTGAGGAGGATTTCTGGGCGAAAGTAAAGAAGGTGGCCAGAAAGGCCGGCGCGAAGGTGATCTATGTCGCGCTGATTCTCTACTATGAACTCTCTGATGAAAAGGTGTCGGTGAAAGAGAAGAGCATCATCTTCGGTGCCCTCGGCTATTTCATTCTGCCAGTGGACCTTATCCCGGACTTCATCCCGGCCGCGGGCTACACCGATGACCTCGCCGCCCTCGTCGCCGCCTTCGCCTACGTCAAGTCCCACCTGACGCCAGAAGTCAGGATGCGCGCCCAGGTCAAGCTCCGCGAGTGGTTCGGCGACCTTGATGCCTCCAGCATAGAGCCGGAAGAGCAGTAAGAACAGCCCGCGCGATAAGTCCATATTGGCCGCATCTGCGGCCAATACAATATTCTCTCTCGGCTTTTGCCGCGCCCCGGAGTTTTTCAGGCTCACCGGGCGAATCGTGCGAAGCGTGGCATAATTTTGGCGGCGCAGACTTTGGCTTTAACGTAATCTGCGTTTTGCTGAATCGTGAATTTGCTGATTTATAATTATAACCACTATGAAAACTTATACATTAGTTCATATCTGCATCAAATCGGAAAATACTCTGCTGCACAGGGAGGAAGAGGATTATAGATGTGGAATTTCCAAAATGGCTCTCGCCGCTTTTCGAACGGAATCTCATATTTATGCATACGCTTTTATGTCCACACACGTGCACATAATAGTCCAATCTTCCGACTGCGCTAAATTCATATCCTTCTACAGAAGTGCCTACACCCGATGGTTCAATCATAAGTATGGCAGGACAGGGCGGCTGGGCGAACGGTATTATCACACTGTTCTTCTGGAAACTCCGTACCGGATTCTCAATGCGGTCAATTATGTTCTCAGGAATCCTGTGCATCATCTTGTGAGTGATTCCGCTTTGGGCTATGAGTTCAGTTCAGCCAGGTATCTGTTCGCTCAGGATTTCAGTGCAAGAGAGTTGCCGGGCAACAGGCGGACGACTTCTTTTTTGTCGCGAAAGATGACTTTGCCGTCATCTTTTCAGCTGAATGATAAGGGGATGATTTCTCCCGAGTCTTTTCTGGAAATCAAAGCTGTTGAAAATCTGTACGGGACGGTGAAAAGCTTTATGTATTATATTAACAGGTCTTCATTCAAGGATTTGGATAAGCCGTCTTTCGAGAACGAGAAGCCTATTACCATAGATGTGATTGAGCCGTCCTTCAATTTGGAGGAACTTCAGGATAATGAGCGGAAGCGAAGCGTGAAAGATTATGTCAAGGATATTGAGATCTGCAGGATAGTCGATAAGGAATGTCTGAAGGGCGTGCCCTATACAGCTATTACTGAGCGGGATAGAGTCACGATAACTAATTTTCTTCTTCGCCGGTTCAACGGCTACATCAGTACGAAACAGATCCGGCGCTGCCTCGCCGTGTAGTCGGGGCCGTTCAGCAGTGGGCTCCCAGGGTCTTCTGCGTGTCCGCTACGCTTCGGCAAGCTCCACGAGCGTAATTAATCCCTCGGCCGCTTCGCGTCCAATACGGTCGCGGAGCTTCCGAAGTCTCCGCGGCCTCCCACCCCTCCGCCCTGTCCGGAAGGGAGCGGAAATTGCGAAAAACGCTCCCTTCTGGATTTGCCATCGGCCTCCCAGCGCCTTCCAGCTGACCGGGGACGTCCGGAAGGGAGCGGAAAAGGCGAAATCTGCTCCCTTCCGGATTCGGAGGTGGGCTCCCAGGGCCTTCCGGTGTACCGGGGACG
>CAVCSJ010000207.1:0-2081 GCA_963604895.1 bacterium | reverse complement strand
CCGCTACAGAGAGAGGACATAGTCCAGGGCACGGGCGATGCCGTCGGAGTCGACTGAGGAGGTTACGTAATCGGCGCGGGACTTCACGGAATCGTCGGCATTGCCCATCGCTACGCCCAGACCCGCCGCCACCAGCATCGGAGTATCATTTCCGCCGTCCCCAAACGCCACCGTCTCCTCCATCCCGATACCCATCTCGCGCGCAAAAGCCTCTATTCCACTCGCTTTCGTAACACCCACCGGATCCACGTCGGCAAAGCACGGATGCCAGCGCGTCGCGATAAGACCCGGCACGCACGCCATCACCGCAGCCTCCTGCTCCGGCGTAAAATACACGCAGAGCTGCCCGCAACCCTTCTCGCGGAACATCGCGTCGACATCGCAGACCGTCGGCACAGGATGCGCTATGGCTTCCGCCAATACAAACACGGGCGGCGTGATCTTATTAATGAAAATACCCTCGTCAAGTTCCAGCCCCACGGTGAAGCCCATCTCCAGGCCGGCCTCATATATGACACGAAAATCCTTATAATCAATCAGATGCCTGGCCACCACCCGGCCGTCCCGCCATCTGCAGTCCGCACCGTTCAGAGCCACAGCCCCGTCATACGGAACCATCTCCACCGGAGCCATATCCGCATACGGACGCCCCGTGGAAATAAAAATCCGCATACCCGCGGAACGGGCCTTCTCAAGAGCCTCTATAGCAGAAACAGGGACCCTGTGAGTCTTGAAACTCACCAGGGTCCCGTCGATATCAAAAAACGCAGCCTTATATTTCATCCGCCCCTAATTATTTCCAAGTTTGGCGTTTATGCGCTTGCGCAGTCCCTTGGACAGGGATACCGGACAGTCGGCATCCGAACGGTCCAGCCATTCTGAAGCGAGAGCTGGTTCACCGGTAATCAGACAGCCCAAAGCGATATTGTACTCCGCGCAAGAACGCTTCACATTGTCATTGGTATCAGTGAGTTCCATCCATTTCTCGATGGCCTTGTCCCATTCCATATCCTCAGCATTCAGCAGAGCCTCGGTCCACTTGTCTCCCCAGTCATAATAAAGAAGAGTGTAAGACTCTGTCTGCCAAGTACTTGAGAAATACTCCCCGAGAGCGTCAGCCACACTTCCGGCTCCGGCCACATCGGCCTTCGATGAAGGAAGATGGGCCTGAACCACCTTCACGGAGTCGGTCCCGAGAGCATCATAACTGTAAGCCTTGGCTATCACAAGAGTCTGCCCGTCATTGTCGGACTGAAGACACATCGGGCTGTCCAGCAGGATAACCACATCAGTGTCAAGCTCCATAATCAGGGAAGCCAGGGTGTCGCGTGAAGAATACCTGCTCCCGCTGACCTCTGGAAGGCGGAAGATTCCGATCTTCTGCTCCCCATTGAAGTAATCGTCCTCAAGGTCAGCGGCCAGATGGTCGGCCACAGTGAAGTTGAAAAGGGAATCCTTACCGTTGTCGAGGAACACCACGGCAATCTGCTTACCCGAAAAATCGAATCCTGAAGCCGACGGATAACGGGTATCCATCCTCATCGTGTAGGCCGAAGGCCCGCAGGAAACCGCGGCAAGCGAAAGCGCCGCCAGAAGGGCTGCAAATACAATGCGTTTCATATCCAAATCTATCTAAACCAAGGAAACTGTTCTAAGACAGTTTCTTACATAACGGGCTCCGCGATGAGATCGTACTCATCGGCTCCCGTGATACGCACGGTGATGAAGTCTCCGGGAACCGCGCCGGGGAATTTCTTTACAAGAATCTCGCCATCCACTTCAGGACTTTCGTACTGACTGCGGCAGACGAAGATTCCGTCATTCTCGGCATCGATGAGGACACGTTCCAGCGTCCCTACACGCGAGCGGTTGAAATCCAGAGAAATACCCTTCTGAACTGTCATAAGCTCGTCCAGACGGCTCTGCTTAACCCTGTCGGAAATATCATCGCTGTAATTCTCGGCTCCGTAAGTCCCCTCCTCCTCGGAATATTTGAACGCCCCCAGGCGTTCGAACTTCGCTTCCCTGATGAAGTCGAGCAGCTCGAGGAAATCCTCGCGGCTCTCGCCGGGATGCCCCAC
>CAVCSJ010000206.1:0-2094 GCA_963604895.1 bacterium | reverse complement strand
ATATGCACATCGGAATCGCAGGAAATATAGGCAGTGGCAAGACCACGCTCACCAGGATGCTCTCTGAGCACTACGGCTGGACGCCCAGATACGAGGCTGTCAGCTACAATCCCTATCTGGAGGACTATTACAAGGATATCCCCCGCTGGTCCTTCAACCTCGAGGTCTATTTCCTGACCTGCCGGTTCAAAGACGTGCTCGAGATAGCGCGCAGCAGTGAAACCATCATCCAGGACCGCACCATATTCGAGGGCGTGAACATCTTCGTGACGAACAACCACGACCTCGGGAACCTCACCGACCGCGATTTCGAAACATATATGGACCTTTTCCACCTTATGATGTCGCTGGTCAAGGCTCCGGACCTGCTGATCTACCTTCGGTCTTCCATCCCGCATCTGGTATCCCAGATCCAGAAAAGGGGACGCGAATATGAGCAGGGAATGAGCATCGAGTATCTCAGCGGTCTGAACACCAGATACGAGAAATGGATTTCCGAATATGAGGGACGCAAACTCATAATAGACGCGGATAATCTTGATTTCCAGGAGCGTCCGGAGGATTTCGCCTTCATAACCGATAAGATAGACGCCGAACTTTTCGGACTGTTCTGATGAACGGCTCCACAAATTTAGATTCCCGGTATCCGAGATTAACGGCCGTTCATTTTCAAGTATGAGTAAATAGAGGTATATTTGCAGGTTAATTATAAGGTATAACAGTATGCATATAGCTATAGCCGGTAACATAGGCAGCGGCAAGACCACGCTGACCAAGATGCTCGCAGCGCATTACGGATGGACCCCGAGGTTCGAATCCGTGGATTTCAATCCATACCTCGCCGATTTCTACGACGATATGGAAAGATGGTCGTTCAATCTCCAGATCTATTTCCTGAACAAGCGTTTCAAGGACGTGGTGGAAATCGGCAAGAGTGACGAGGTCATAATCCAGGACCGCACCATATACGAGGATGCAAGAATCTTCGCACCGAACCTCCACGATATGGGACTTATGAGCAGCCGTGATTTCGAGAACTATTCAGATCTTTTCGACCTGATGATGTCGCTTGTCAAGGCTCCGGACCTGCTGATCTATCTGCGCTCATCCATTCCGAACCTCGTGGCCCAGATACAGAAAAGAGGCCGCAACTACGAGCAGGGAATAAGCATCGAGTACCTTACCGGACTCAACCGCCGCTATGAGGAATGGATCGCAGACTACAAGTCTGAACTGCTCATCATCGATGCCGACAATGTCAAGTTCGGAAACAAACCTGAGGATTTCGACAAGGTCACCAATATGATCGATGCACAGCTCTTCGGCCTCTTCCCTAGTCTAAGCATCTAACAAACAAAACTATATATGGAATCACAGCCAAGACTTACGATTATCGGCTTCGTAGAGAAGTACGCTAAAAAATATGCCGGAAAAACCTTCCTTCGCGAGAAGGTGGACGGCGTGTGGACAGAGACATCTTTCGAGACCACCCGCGATGAAGGCCGCATATATGCTGCCGGATTTATGGCTCTGGGACTTCAGAAAGGCGAAAAGGTCTCTCTTATTTCAGAAGGCCGCAACCTCTGGATTTACACGGAACTGGGTATCCTCTATGCCGGCGGCGTGAACGTTCCGCTCTCATTCAAACTCGAGTCGGACCACGACCTCTGCTTCAGAATCAACCATTCGGATTCACGCTTCATCATCGCGTCCGAAAGCCAGATCGACAAGGTCCGCCGTGTCCTGCCGAAGTGCCCTGCCATCGAGAAGGTCATCGTCCTGGATGACATTCCTCTTCAGGAGGGCGAGATGTTCATTGGGGAGCTCCGCAAGATGGGAGAAAAATATATGGCAGAGCGCGCTGACGAGCTCGAGAAGAGAATCGCAAGCGTAGGTCCGGACGACTATGCCAACATCTCCTACACTTCCGGAACCACAGCCGACCCTAAGGGTATCCTGCTGACTCACAGGAACTACACCGCAAATGTGGAGCAGTGTCAGTCAGTCATCAAAGTGGACGAAGGAGACGTGATGCTCATCATCACCCCTCTCGACCACTGCTTCGCCCACGTGGCCGGATTCTATGTGATGATG
>CAVCSJ010000205.1:0-2102 GCA_963604895.1 bacterium | reverse complement strand
CGTATACAAGACTTCCCTTACAGAGAAGACCGACAAATATTTCACCTATTCGGTGAAGATGAAGGAGGAACTCGTGACTGAAAAGGGCGTAACCTGCTCACAGCCTGCAGTTTCCCCTGACGGAAAGAAGCTCGCGTTCCTTCGTGACCGCACGGAGATCGTGGTCAAGGACCTCAAGAGCGGCAAGGAGAAGAGCGTGCTTGACAAGAACGCGAACTACTCTTACCAGGATGGCGACCAGAGCTTCGAGTGGAGCCCGGACAGTCATTATATCCTGACCGGATACCAGGCCAACGGAGGCTGGAACAATGCCGATGTGGCTCTCATAGATGTGGAGACTGGCATTGTTACAGACCTTACCCAGAGCGGCTATTCCGACGGTGGTTTCCGCTGGGCGATGAAAGGCAAGGCTATGACCTGGACTTCCGACAAGGACGGTTATCGCAGTCACGGAAGCTGGGGCGCGGAGGACGATGTTTATGCTATGTTCTTCGATGCCAAGACGTATTATGAGTTCACCAGGGACGCCGAGGCTGACGAACTGGACAAACTCCTGAAGACCGAGAAGGAAGTGAAGAAGGAGGAGAAGCAGGAGGCTAAGGACAGCGTGAAGGCCGAGAAGAACAAGGTGGAGAAGCTCGTGCTCGACCTGGACGGCAGGGAGGACCGCATCGTGCGTCTTACCAAGGCATCCGGTCGTCTGGGAGACCATTATCTGACCAATGACGGAACCAAACTCTATTATGTTCAGAGACTTGAGAGCTCTTCAGACCTCTGTATGCTGGATGTGAAGAAGGGCAATATAAAGGTCGTCACCAAGAATGTCCGCGGATCGTTCTATCCTGATAAGGACGGCAAGTATTTCTTCGTGCTCGGAGGTCCTGGGATTTCCCGCATCGATGTGAATTCGGGCGCATCCAAGTCCCTGAGTTTCACTGCAGAATATGATTATTATCCGGCAGCTGAAAGGGAGTATATCTTCCATCACGCCTGGAAGCAGGTGAAGGAGAAGTTCTATGACGCCGATATCCACGGCATCGATTGGGACGGCTTCAGAGACAACTACGCACAGTTCCTGCCTTATATCACGAACAATTTCGATTTCCGTGACCTGCTTTCCGAGATGCTCGGTGAGCTGAACGGTTCACATACAGGTGCCCGCTACAGCTATCGCGGCGGTCAGAATACCGCTCATTTCGGAGTCATCTTCGATACTCAGTATCAGGGCAAGGGGCTGAAAATCAAGGAAGTGCTTCCGGGAAGCTGTCTGACTCTCGTGGATCCTGAAATCAAGGCCGGCGATGTCATCGAGGCTATCGACGGGGAGGAAATCGCAGCCGGACAGTCCATCTGGGATCCGCTTGTGAACAAGGCGGGAAAGAATCTGCTTCTCAAGATCAACAAGGGCGGCAAGGAGAGTGCCGAGATCCGCGTGAAGTCCACCTATACCGATCAGACTCAGCTTTATACGAGGTGGGTTCGTCAGCGTGAGGCTATGGTTAAGAAGCTCTCGGGCGGTCGCGTGGGCTATGTTCACGTGGAGGGTATGGATTCGGAAAGCTTCCGTGAGGTCTATTCGAAGGCTCTCGGCAAGTACCGCACCTGCGAGGCTCTGATTGTGGATACACGTCACAATGGCGGCGGCTGGCTGCACGATGACCTGGCTACTTTCCTGAGCGGCAAGGCATATGTCGATTACGTTCCTCGCGGACAGTATATCGGTACCGATCCTTACAGCAAGTGGACCAAGCCGTCCTGCGTGCTGGTATGCGAGGACAACTATTCGGATGCTTCCGGTTTCCCTTATACTTATCGTGAACTCGGAATCGGCAAGCTCATCGGTTCGCCTGTCCCTGGCACTATGACAGCCGTATGGTGGGAGACTCAGATCGACAATACCCTTGTCTTCGGTATCCCTGAGGTGACGACCATCAGCCGTCGCGATGGCAGTGTGCTTGAGAATCAGGAGATTGAGCCTGACATTCTCGTCTACAACGATCCTGCGTCCTCACTCCGCGGCGAGGACAGGCAGCTCGAGGCCGCCGTCGCCGAGATGCTCCGCACTATCGACGCAAAATAACAGGGATTTGCCCACAAAAAAA
>CAVCSJ010000204.1:0-2112 GCA_963604895.1 bacterium | reverse complement strand
ACAACAAGTTTCGCAGGACGCACTATGCTCGAGAGACACAAACCTGCGAAACGGGTTAAATTGCATGAACTATTTGTTTACTAGCGAGTCAGTATCCGAAGGACATCCGGATAAAGTGTCGGATCAGATTTCAGATGCGATTCTCGATGAGTTCCTGCGTCAGGATCCCGAGGCCAGAGTAGCCTGCGAGACCTTCTGCAGCACAGGTTTAGTGGTCGTAGGCGGTGAAGTTCGTTCAGAAGACGCTTACGTGGACATTCAGCACACAGTGCGTGAAGTCATCAACCGTATCGGCTACAACAAAGCCGATTATATGTTCAGCGGCGACAGCTGCGGAGTGCTCAGCGCCATCCACGAGCAGAGCGCCGACATCAGCCGCGGAGTCGTTCGCGAGACCGAGGAAGAGCAGGGCGCCGGCGACCAGGGAATGATGTTCGGCTACGCCTGCCGCGACACCGAAGAGTATATGCCTCTCCCGCTCGCACTCTCCCACAGGACGCTACAGGTATTGGCGGAAATCCGCCGCGAAGGAAAGCTTATGCCTTACCTCCGCCCTGATTCGAAGTCACAATACACGATCGAGTACGACGAGCACAACTCTCCTGTCCGCGTGCACACGATTGTTCTCTCCACCCAGCACGACGAATTCGACGGCGACGAGGCGATGCACGAGCGCATTACCAATGACGTTCGCGAGATACTTCTTCCGCGCGTGATCGCGACTCTGCCGACTCAGACTGCCGAGCTTTTCAATAAGGATTTCCGCCTCCTGGTGAACCCTACGGGCAAATTCGTGATCGGCGGACCTCACGGCGACACCGGCCTGACCGGGCGCAAGATCATCGTCGACACCTACGGCGGCAAGGGCGCGCACGGCGGCGGAGCATTCTCCGGCAAGGACCCTTCGAAGGTCGACCGCAGCGCCGCATATGCAGCCCGCTGGATCGCGAAGAATATGGTGGCCGCCGGCGTGGCTGACGAAATGCTCGTACAGCTCTCCTATGCCATCGGCGTGGCTGAACCTGTCAGCATCTACGTCGACACTCGCGGAACATCACGCTTCGAGGACGCCGAGATCGCCCGGAAAATCTCCGAGCTCTTCGACCTCAGACCTGCGAAAATCATCAGCCGCTTCGGTCTGAAGAACCCTATCTACGAGCCGACCGCCAGCTACGGCCACTTCGGACGCAAACCTTACACCAAGAAGATGAAACTCATCCGCGACGGCAAGGAAGTCGAGCGCGAGGTGGAATTCTTCGCGTGGGAAAAACTCGACGCCGTAAGCAACATCCGCGAGGCGTTTGGCATCTAATATGCAGCGATTTCTCCGGCCGCTGACGCGTCCAATGCCGACTGCGACCGGAGATGTTTCAATTGGCCGGCTCCGTGCCGGCCGAAAATATGTAAAACACACTTATGCCTAAAGCGGGGAGCTCGTGCGAAGCGCGAAGCGACTCAAGGGGTCCGGGGAGTCCGCTCCCCGGTGAATAGACAACTGAGCTCGAGCGGAAAGTCGCACGATGCTGAAATGAACAACTTATGCCTAAAGCGAAGAGCACCATACAGATAAAGAACCGCAGGGCCTCGTTCGACTACGAGTTTCTTGAGAATTACACTGCGGGCATCGTGCTCGCGGGGACTGAAATCAAGTCTCTGCGCGCGGGCAAGGCGTCCCTCTCCGACGCCTACTGCTACTTCGTGAACGGCGAATTGTACGTGCGCGGAATGAACATCTCCACCTACTTCTGGGGTTCGTGGAATGTTCACGAGCCTGCGCGCGACCGCAAACTTCTTCTCACCAAGCGCGAACTGCGTCATCTTCAGCAGTCCGTGAAGCTCAAGGGTCTCACTATCGTGGCCGTCCGCGCTTTCATCGCGGACAATGGTTACGCGAAGCTTCACATCGCTCTCGCGAAAGGCAAGCGCGAGTACGACAAGCGCCAGAACATCAAGGAAAAAGACATCCGCCGCGAAATGGACCGCGGCTAGGCCTTGTTAAGGCCGCCCAAGTGACGAATTGTTAAATTTCTGTTACTAAAACGAATAATTTTTTCAGACATTGATTTTTTGAGTAACTTTGCACTCGGAATATTACTGTTCAAACTTATAGAT
>CAVCSJ010000203.1:0-2189 GCA_963604895.1 bacterium | reverse complement strand
AGCACTTCATCCCAAATCTCATTCTGGGTGGCGAGGGGCACATCCGTTGGCAAGTTATGTGTGTCGCGGTATTTCTGCAGCTTGAGAGCAAATACACTATAAGCCATATAGAGCGGATATAAGCCGGTTTTGGAGTTGATTTCGAGTATTCTCGTATCAGGATTCTTAAACACGGTCTTTGTGACTTCCCCGTGATCGATGAAATGTGGCTCGAAAGACTCTGTCTCATTGTCGTCCTCGAAGAACTTCCAACCACCAATGCAGTCGCCTATGTGCATATTGACCACCCTCCACGGAGTAAGAACGGTCTCCTTGTCGGGGTTTCTGAACCAGGTGAAGATTCTCGCTATCTCCTGAACTCTGCGCACCGGCGGAAGCTGGTCAGCAGCACGGACAAGGTCACGGTAGTTCTTGCCGACAGCCCTGAAGACATCCGGATCATAATATGGGATAAATTCCTTGAACAGTTCCTTGGTTACTTTTCTTGGCATAAACTCTTCCCAGGACTGGTCATCAATAAGGTCGGTGAAATTCTCGAGCGTTACCTCCTGCTCATCGCCTGTAAGTTCCGCTCCGTACATAAGAAGCGGCAGTCTGATGGAGATCCCACGGAGGATTGAGATGGCGCTGTCTGCGTTTTTCTTTTTTTCTTTGGCCTCCTCAAGCATTCGTCGCTGCTCCTCGGTAAGAGTTTTTTTCGGTTTCTTCGAAATCTTCTCCAATTCCTGATACTGCTCGTCCGTCAGTCCGGTCTTGTTCACATCGACGTCTGATGGCTGGTGATTGGCCTTGGTCGAACCGATGATTTTGTGCAGGTTCTGGAACTTTGCAAGAGCCTCTCTATCCAGTTTGCGAAGCATCTCCTGATTGTACAGATGAGGATCATCGCAGCCATTCTTGGTCACTCGGTTGATGTAGGCCCGCTTAAGCTGCTCCAACATCAACTCCACGTTATACGTTGCCATCCTCGTGCCATCATAGCCGATGACAGGGCAGAAATTGAGGAACTCCCCAAGACGGATTTTCTCACTATCTTTTGTCGTGTTCTTCTGGCTGACCTTTGCCGTGTCCGCAAGTACCTTCAGTGTTCTGTCAGGAGCGAAATCGAACACATAACAGTTCTCCTTACGTCGGCCGTCATTGGTAGTGTAAGGAGTCTGCACCCTGAAGATGGTCTGCATATATGCTTTAGCGTCGGTATTATGCGAACCTGACAACATCATCACAGCTGTCCATGGTTTTACAGAAACTCCGGTAGTAAGCTTTCCACAAGAGAGAGTGATTGTTCTTGTTTCTTCCGGATTTTTCCCCATTGCCTTTTCTACAAGGGAAAGGGCGTTATCGTTCTCGACTTCCTCATCTCCGTCTCCGGCAACATTCACAATCTCGAACTGTCCGAAGATCGTGTGCTGCTTAAGCAGGGCAGAGAGGGCCTTCGCCTCTTTAACTCCCGGAACCACCCAGAGTGTATGACGGAAACTGTTGCGGAATTCCAGAGTCGAGAACGGATAGCACGTAGTAGGGTCATATTTCACTATGAGATTCAGGAAGTTCTGGACATAATCCTCGTGGATGAACCGTCCTTCCATTCCTTCCGGCATAGGCCTGAAGTCACGGCTCTCATCCCCGGTCCAAGTACGGAAGAATTCCTTGAAGTTGAACGCCTTGTCTTCCGTATCAGCGAATCCTGACATCTCTTTGGCAAGGTCGAAGGTGAAGATGTTCAGTTTCGGAAGTCCAGCGTATGGGTTGATGTCTCCGAAATGGTTAATGTCCCATTCTTCCTTCGCCTTCTGCTCCATCACATAGTCCCAAGTATAGATTTGATCTTCCGTATAGCCATCAAGAAGGTTAAAAGGCGTTCCTGAAAGATTCAGTACGTGAGTATTCTGCTTTGAAAGCAGTTTTATCACATTCTGCCCAAGTTCGGTCTGTGTGCCCTCGTGAGCCTCATCTACGATGAGCATATCATATTCTGCTGCGAATATACCCGCGTTCTTGTCAAACTTACCACCGGCGAGCTGCGCGCCGCGGAGGTCCTGCATAGATGCAAAGTAGACATAGTGACTTGACGGATTCATTGAAGCTTCGAACTCAAGTTCATCATATTTGAATCCCTTTTCACGAGAGCCGTATCGATAGCCATCACCTTCTTTGAAAATCTTCCCGAAATCCTCGAACCACCCTTT
>CAVCSJ010000202.1:0-2215 GCA_963604895.1 bacterium | reverse complement strand
TGATATCAAAAACCTCGCCATCTTTTCTCTGAAGTCTCGCTCCGGTCACTCCGTCCTCGTCTCCGAGGACCTCGAGAGTGTTGCAGTTCCAGAGAATCTCGATGTTCGGGCACGCCTTCACGCGCTCCTGCATTGCATTGGACGCGCGGAGAGCGTCCCTGCGGACTATCATATAGACTTTGCGGCAGAGGCTCGCGAGGTAGGTCGCCTCTTCGCACGCCGTGTCGCCGCCTCCTACGACAGCGACGTCGCGCTTGCGGTAGAAGAATCCGTCGCAGGTCGCGCAGGCAGAGACGCCCATTCCGCGGAATTTGCGCTCCGACGGCAGGCCGAGGTAGCGGGCGGATGCGCCTGTGGCTATGATGACAGCGTCTGCGCAAACTTGCTCGCCGCTGTCAATGGTGAGACGGTATGGCTTCTCTGAGAAGTCTGCGGCGGTGATGCTGCCTCTGCGGATGTCTGCGCCGAGGCGGATGGCCTGCTTGCGCATATCTCCCATCAGCACGCTCGCCTCCACGCCGTTCTCATAGCCGGGCCAGTTCTCGATTCTGGTGGTGGTCATAAGCTGGCCGCCCGGCTCGAGTCCTTCGTAGAGGACAGGGGAGAGCGCGGCCCTGGATGCATATATTGCGGCGGTGTATCCGGCAGGGCCGGCGCCTATTATGAGGCATTTCGTATGTTCCATTATCTCACTTTTAAGTATTGTTACTTTTAAGTGCGCAAAGATAATGAATTTTTGCTGATATTCGTAAAATGACTATATTTGCGAATCAGGATAGGTAATAGATAGGTTTTATAAAAATAAGCTGGTAGGAATATCGGTTTGTTTTAAAAGTCACGTTATGCAAAATCAGGGGAAAGTGCAGATGGCCCAGATGGATGAATTCAAAAAGGTCCTGAAGAGCCATTCGCTGAAGGCTACATCGCAGAGACTTATGGTCCATAAGGCGATGCTTGAACTGGGGCACGCGAGTGCGGATATGGTGTGTGAGAAGATCGGTCACGATCAGGGTGGAGGCATCTCGGTAGCCTCTGTGTATAACATACTTACACAGATGGCAATGCTCGGTGTATACCAGCACAGACTGAGCAGCAACAACAAAATGTACTTTGATGTGAACACTTTCAAGCACATCCATCTGTATGACTCGGTGAACAATGAGTACAAGGATGTGATGGATGACGAGCTGGTGGCCCTGGTGGAGAATCATCTTAAGGACCGCCGTTTCCGCGGATACAAGGTGGATACTGTCGACATCCAGATAATCTGCCATCCGAGCACCAGGAAGACGGCCAAACGGATATAGTTCATTTTTAGTTATTTATTATACATGAAAAAGTTTCTGATCATCGTCCTTGCGGCGATAGTAACCTTTGCGGGCTGCAACAAGACTACGGCTCTTTACTATGGCATTACCGATACCGGAAAGGTGACGAACGGCACGATCGTCACCGATGACGGTCTGACTTACATCGTCACTGAGAATGAAACCGGCGCGGACTACAAGTCTCTCGACAGAATCATATTCCTCTGTGACGTTCTCGAGGAGCTCGAGACGGAGAATTCCTATTCCATCAGGCTCCAGAATTTCTCTTCTATGATTGTGTCTTCTCCGGTGAAAAAAACCTCTCAGAGCGAAGAGTGGTTCGGCGACGATGCTATCCGTATGCAGAACGGCTGGTTCAGCGGCGGTTATCTGAATATGTATGTCACTATGACTATGGTTCAGGGGTCTTCCACTTCCCATCAGATCCGTCTTATGTTCGACGATACGGTGGACAATTCAGATACTCTCCATTTCTATCTGAAGCATAACGGCTACGGTGAGACCTACGAGGCGGATCCGACGAATACCAAGATCGTCGAGGCTGCCGGCTATGTGTCTTTCCCTATCAACGCATATGTCCCTAAAGATATGAAGGGCATCAATGTCAGGATAGACTGGGACTGGTACAAGACTGAGAATAACCGGTATTCCACCGAGAAGGAACACTACAGCGAGAGTGGTTATTATGAGGTTACGAACCGTCGCGAGGATGATTCTCCTATCCTCAGCACAACCTTCAGGAGCATTGTTCCTATAGAATAAATTCAATTTTTTCAGCCTGCGCTCTTGCAGGCTGAAAAAATATTGCTACCTTTGCACTCCACACTGAACTGTGTGATACACGGTGCGATTAGTTCAGTTGGTAGAGCACCAGATTGTGGTTCTGG
>CAVCSJ010000201.1:0-2273 GCA_963604895.1 bacterium | reverse complement strand
GACAACTGGATGTGGCCGCGCCACACCGGCGACTTCTCCATCTTCCGCATCTACGCCGGCAAAGACAACGAGCCAGCCGACTACAGCCCGGAGAACGTTCCGTTCAGGCCTAAAAAGCACTTCAAAATCTCCCGCGCCGGCGTAAACGAAGGCGACTTCACCTTCATCTACGGCTTCCCGGGCAGCACCCAGGAATACGTCACCTCCGATGCAGTACGCTATATATCAGAGATTTCCGACCCTGCGAAGATCGCGCTCCGCACCCTTCGCCTCGACATCCAGAAGAAATATATGAACGCGAGCCAGGCCGTCCGCATCCAGTACGCCTCGAAAAACGCGAACGTCTCCAACGCCTGGAAAAAGTGGCAGGGCGAAATGCGCGGCATCCGCAAGATGCACACCGTCGCGAGCAAGGAAGCCTACGAGAAGGCCTTTAAGGATTGGGCCGCAGGCGGCCAATATGAGGGTGTCCTCGAGAAGCTCGATTCGCTCTACACCCTGCTCGAGCCGTACAATTTCGCTCGCGAATACACCTCCGAGTCAGCCCTGACCGCAGAGCTGCCGCAGTTCGCAACCTCCTGTGCCTCAGCGAAAGACGAGGCCGCAGCCAAGGCCGTCGCCGAGAGCTTCTTCAAGGACTGGAACCTGACCATCGACAAGGAGTGCTTCATAGCCGTAATGAAGGCCTATGCGGCCAATGTGGATGACAGCTTCAAGCCTGAATACTGGTTCACATCTATGGAACGCCTGGGCAGCATCGAGGCCTGGGCCGATGAAATCTATTCCGGAGACATCTGCAACGGCTCCATCGAGAACCTCGAGCAGACCCCTGCCTACGCCTTCAGAAAAGCCTTCGTAAAGCAGTACAATGAAGTCCTTCTGCCTGAATACCGCAGACTTATGGGCGAAATCACCGCCCTTTACCACGACTATATGCGCGGCCAGATGGAGTTCGAGCCGGACAAGGTCTTCTATCCTGACGCAAACCTCACTCTCAGAGTGGCTTACGGCAAGGTCGGAGCCTACGAGCCTTCGGACGGCATCAGCTACAGGCACGTCTCCACAGTGCAGGGCATAATGGAGAAGGACAATCCCGACATCTATGACTACAACATCCCTCAGAGCCTCCGTGACCTCTATGCCACCGGGCAGTACAATGATACCCCTGTCTGCTTCATCGCCAGCAACCACACTACCGGCGGAAATTCCGGCAGCCCTGTGATCAATGCTGACGGCAATCTCATCGGCATCAATTTCGACCGCGTCTGGGAGGGCACGATGAGCGACATCGCCTTCGACCCTGAGTTCTGCCGCAACATCTGCCTCGACATCCGCTACCTGCTCTTCGTCGTCGACAAAGTCTGCGGCGCCGGCTCCCTCCTCTCCGAGCTCGACTTCGCAGAGTAAAGATTCAGGACAGCACTACAAAATAAGAGAGTGACTCAAAATGAGCCACTCTCTTTAATTTATCACTCTGTCGTTTCGAAGCTCCTAAGGAGCGTAGCGACCGAGGGGGTCCGGGGGAAGCATCCCCCGGTAGATTACAGCTGCGGACCAGCCTTGACGAGGGCCTTGCCGGCGCGGTTGGACTCGTACTTCTTGAAGTTCTTGATGAACCTTGCTGCGAGATCCTTAGCCTTCTCCTCCCACTGGCTTGCCTCAGCGTAAGTGTCGCGAGGATCAAGGATAGCAGGATCTACACCCTGGAGGGATGTAGGGACGGTGAAGTTGAAGTAAGGAATCTGCTTGGTAGGAGCAGCATCGATGGAGTGGTCGAGGATAGCGTCGATGATACCGCGGGTGTCGCGGATGGAGATACGCTTGCCTGTTCCGTTCCAGCCAGTATTTACGAGGTATGCCTTCGCGCCGCTCTTCTTCATCTTCTTTACAAGCTCCTCAGCATACTTGGTAGGATGCAGCTCGAGGAATGCCTGGCCGAAGCAAGCGGAGAATGTAGGAGTAGGCTCGGTGATACCGCGCTCTGTACCTGCAAGCTTGGCTGTGAAGCCTGAGAGGAAGTAGTACTTGGTCTGCTCAGGAGTAAGGATGGATACTGGAGGAAGAACTCCGAATGCGTCAGCTGAAAGGAAGATGACCTGCTTTGCTGCAGGGCCGTGAGAATCAGGACGCACGATGTTCTGGATGTGATAGATAGGATAAGAAACGCGGGTGTTCTCGGTAACGCTCTTGTCGTTGAAATCGATGACGCCCTTCTCATCTACTGTTACGTTCTCGAGGAGAGCGTCGCGGTGGATGGCGTTGTAGATATCCGG
>CAVCSJ010000200.1:0-2303 GCA_963604895.1 bacterium | reverse complement strand
ACCGTCCACACCGCCGAGGTCGACGAATACGCCGTAGTTGGTGATGTTCTTGACGGTACCCTCGAGGATCTGACCCTTCTCAAGCTTGCCGATGAGTTCAGCCCTCTTCTGCTCCTGCTCAGCCTCGAGAAGAGCCTTGTGGGATACAACTACATTGCGGAACTCCTGGTTGATCTTGACGATCTTGAAGTCAATGCTCTGGTTAACGTATGCATCGTAGTCACGGATAGGCTTGATGTCGATCTGGCTGCCCGGAAGGAATGCCTCGATTCCGAATACGTCCACGATCATACCGCCCTTGGTGCGTGTCTTTACGAAGCCCTTGACGATTTCGTTGTTGTTGTAAGCCTCGTTCACTCTGTCCCAAGACTTGAGTGCGCGTGCCTTCTTATGTGAAAGAACGAGCTGACCCTTCTTGTCCTCTGCGGACTCTACATAAACCTCAACCTTGTCGCCCACCTTGAGCTCAGGGTTGTAGCGGAATTCATTTGCGGAGATTACACCCTCGCTCTTTCCGCCGATGGTTACGATGACCTCTCTCTTGTTGATCTCGGTAACTTCGCCCTCTGCGACTTCACCCTCGACAACCTTGGAAAGTGTCTTGTCATAAGCAGCGCGGATCTCTTCAGCGTTTGCGCCGCCGTAAAGCTCTGAATTGCCTTCAAAAGCATCCCAGTTGAAATCTTCCGGGGCTACTGAAGCGTTCAGTACGTTCTTTTTTGTTTCTTCCATAATAACTTAATGTAAATTAAAACAAGTAGTTAAACATTATTTCCGTGCCCGGCCGGGACATAAAAAATGCACGCCGGCTCAAAAGGCGTGCAAAGGTAGATAAATTATTGTAATTCACAAAGAAAAGACTCAGATTCTTTTCACTTTTATGACGTGTTTCAGCGTCGAAATCTGGGAAATCACCTTGTCAAGTTCCATATTCGACGGAACCAGGATGCGCGCGGAAATCTCATAGGTGGACTTGCGGCTGTCCTCGTTCACATTGAAGGAACGGACAGATGCCTTGAAGCTGGCCGTTACTTCCATAATTCTTGCGATGACGGAGTATTCCAGCTCGGTCGTGATGCGCAGAGTGCACTGGAAACTGTTCGAGGTCGGCGTGTCCGCCCAGCGCACCTTCTGCAGGCGGTAAGGGTAGAGGTCGATCAGGCGCGAGGCGTTCGGGCAGGACATCCGGTGGATGGTGATGCCGTTGCCGCGCGTGACGAAGCCGAAGACGTCGTCTCCGAGCACCGGATTGCAGCAGCGCGCCATCTTGTAGTCGAGGCCCTTCACGTCCTTGGCGTTCAGCACGAGGATGTCGTCTCCGCCGGCGCCGTTCCCCTTCCAGTTCTTGTCCTTCAGCACGTCCCCGTCCTGCTCGCGCACGCGCTCCTTCTGGCTCTCGAGAATGTATTCCTTGATGACGTTCACGTCCAGAGTCTCCTCACCCAGGGCGGCGTAGAAGGAATTCAGGGTGGAGTAGCGGTTCTTCTTCAAGAATTCCGCGAGCAGGTCGTCCGGGAACTCGAGCTTCCAGTTCTTGAGCCTGCGCTCGAGCAGCTCCTTGCCCTCGGAAGCCTTGCGGAACTCCATCTCGCTGAGTTCGTGCTTGATGCGGCTGCGCGCCTTCGAAGTGACCACCCAGGTCAGCCAGTCCTGCGACGGCTTCTGGTTCTTGCCGGTCATAATCTCCACGACGTCTCCCGTGTGCAGCGTTTCGCGGATGGAAACGGCCTTGCCGCCTATTCTCGCGCCCACGCAGCGGCTGCCGACGTTCGAATGTATATGGAATGCGAAATCGAGCACCGTGGCCCCTGCAGGCAGGATTTTCAGCTCGCCCGTCGGGGTGAAGACGAAGATTTCCCGGCTCGGCGGCTCAGGCAGGTCGTCAGGATTCGCCTCGCTCGGATGCTCGAGCGTCCAGCGCACGGAGGTCAGCCACTTGTCTAGCGTCTGCTCGTGCTGGATGCCCTTGTACGACCAGTGCGCGGCGTGTCCGTTCTCGGCGATGTCGTCCATCCTGCGCGTGCGGATCTGCACTTCGAGATACGCTCCCTGACGGTTGCGCACGGTGATGTGCAGCGATTCGTAGCCGTTCGGCTTCGGGCGGCTCACCCAGTCGCGGAAACGCTTCTCATCCGCCTCATACTCCTCAGTCACAAGCGAATACACCTGCCAGCAGAGCTCACTCTCCTTCTTGTGCCCGCAGTCCGCATCGCAGTCGATGATGAAACGGATCGCGAACACGTCGTACACTCCCTCGAACGGCACCTTCTGCGCCAGCATCTTCTTATATATGGAGTATGCCG
>CAVCSJ010000199.1:0-2305 GCA_963604895.1 bacterium | reverse complement strand
GACCAGAAAGACGGCCTGTCCGTCCTGCTTGTCGAAAGAGGAGTTGACCCATATAAAGGCCACTGGGCGTTCCCGGGCGGCTTTCTGAGGATAGACGAGGACGCCGAGACGGGCGCCAAGCGCGAGCTCGCGGAAGAGACGGGGCTGCAGGCGGCCTACATAGACCAGCTCGGCTGTTTCTCGGAAGTGAACCGCGACCCGCGCGAGCGAGTCATCACCATCGCGTTCTTCGCGCTCGTCCGCAAGGAGGATGTCGCGGGCGGCGACGATGCCGCCGCCGCCCAATGGTTCCCCATCTCGTCGGTTCCTTCCCTTGCCTTCGACCACGACAGGATCCTTCGCGTGGCGCTCAGCCGCCTCAAGGAGAAGATCCATTTCGAGCCTGTCGGCTTCGAGCTCCTGCCGGAGGTCTTCACGATGCCTCAGCTCCAGAACCTCTACGAGAGCATCCTGGAAGTGCATTTCGACCGCCGCAACTTCGCGAACAAGATGCTGCACATCGGCATCCTCGAGGACACGGGCGAGCGTCCCGCAGACGCCTCTAACCGCATCCCGGTCCGCTACCGCTTCAACAAGGCCAAGTACGACCAGATGAAATCCAAAGGCTTCCGCCTGGAGTTCTAGCCCGTCACAGTCCAGGTAAGGACGTGAATTGCGGAACATAATTCACTTTTTTGAGATTATTGCAAAGAAATCTGCCTGAATAATCTCCGGAGAATGACTATATTTGTGGAGATGTAGTCATCTCCGATGAAGTCCGCGCGAACCATATCCGACATTGACAGCAGGGCGCTCCTCTGGGCGGCGTTCCTGTTCAGCGTCGGCGCGGGCGTCTCCCTTCTGACCCGGAACTGGTGGTGGGCCACGCAGACGCTCTCGTATTCGCTCTGGGCGGCCATGGTGGGCTTTGTCATAGCGAGTCTGGTGCCGGTGAAAGGCGCCGCGAGAAACCTCCTGCGCGTATTGGCATTGGCGGCAAGCGCCGCCGCCCTGTATGATCCGCTCAATCTCCTGCCGCAGATTTCCCTTACCAACAACGTCTTCGCCTGGGTGCTGCTCGGCTGCGCGCTTTCGGGGGAGGAACCGAAGACGATTGGCGGCCGCAAGGCTGCCGGAGTGGTTGTACTGCTGATTGCCAGCGTGCTTGTCTTCCTGCTGTCCAGCTGGATGAGGATAGCGCCGGCCGCGCGGAAAATGCCCGATTGGCCTTCTCTGAAGGCCGCCTCGCAGACGCTTCGCGTCATTTCGCTCTACTCGACCGTCGTGCTGATTTTCCTCGCGACGCGCATCGAAAGCGTTAACTCCCTCGCCGGCCGCAGGAGCGTGAAGTGGCTGCTGGGCGCCGTCTGCCTGGCGTTCGCGGTGATGTCGTTCTTCTACGGCGCCACGTTCTTCCGCAACCCGTACAACGCCCTGCAGTTCCTGCTTCAGCCGCTGTTCCTCTACGCCGTCGCGAAGATGCTGCGGCTCCTGCTGCACGCGCCTTCCGGTGCAGTCGCTTCGAAGCCAGGCAGTTACGATGTGTTCATCAGCTATCGCAAGGACGGTGGCTCGGAGTTCGCGGACCTCGTGCGGAGCAACCTGCTGCTGCGTGGCTACGCGCGCGAGCGCATATTCCTCGACACGCATTCGCTCGGCAGCGGAGACTTCAGAGAGAAGATTTCGCAGGCCGTGCAGGCATCGGCCAATCTGGTATTGATCGTCTCGAAGGATTGTTTCAAGGGCCTCGGCGCAGACAGCGCGTTTCTTTTCGAGATAAAGACGGCGCTGGAGTGCGGCGTGAACATCGTGCCGATATGTTTCAGCGGCCCGGAGGAGCTCAGTTCGAAATTCCTTCCCGACATCGCGGTGAAATCTTTCAAGTCGAACGCCGTGATCTATTCCCACGACTACCCGCAGGCCAGTTTCGACAGGCTGAAGTCTTTCCTTGTGACCGCCCGCAAACCGTTCCCGTGGAGAAACCTTCTTATGGTCGCGGCGGTGCTCGTCCTTATGGCCGTCTCCTGGGTTTTGGGCTCGAGAGTAACTCCTAACATGAAACTCCCGGATGTGGATATCGAGTTTCTGAGTAAATAATTCGCTGAATTATAGATATTTAAGCTGAAGCGCTTTGCAGCGCTTCATTTTTTTTGCGTATTTATTGTGTAAAAACTACTCAAAATATTTGCAAGTGTAAAAATTACGCATTATCTTTGCACCCGGATTTAAAAAATAGTTGATTATGAAAGAGAAAAAAGAAATTAGAAAGTGTCGTGATGATTATGGTAATGAGTACATTATCGTGGATGATGAGAATTATGAAGAC
>CAVCSJ010000198.1:0-2324 GCA_963604895.1 bacterium | reverse complement strand
AGGTCGCTCCGCTCCTTAGGAGCTTCGAATTAAGAGAGAAGCAAGTGCTACGAATGCTTCGAATCGGTTCGTGTCAGTGCTTCCAGGACCTCGCAGTCGAGGCGGCCGTCGGAGAAGAGAAGGCGGATGCGGTCACCCTGGTGCACATTCTTCACACTTTTCAGCACGTGCCCGTCGCTGTCGGCGGGAAGGACATAGCCGCGGGAAAGGATGTTGCGCGGGTCCGCGGACCTGATGCGGGCGGCGAGGACGTCAAGCTTGGAATTCAGAACCGCAATCTTGTTTATGAAGGCCCTGTGCAGACGGCTGCTGAAAGAGCTGATGCGCTCATCCTCAGCTATATAGATATCCAGGAAGAAATCTGCGAGAGCTGTCGGAGTCTTGAGACTTTCATATGCGACCATATCCGCGATGTGGCGGTCCCTGTCGTGCCCTATGGCTGTCAGGACAGGCGTGGCACAGGACGCTATCCTGTGGCAGAGGCCATAGTCATCGAAACAGTCCAGGTCCAGACTGGACCCGCCTCCGCGCAATATCAGAACCGCATCGAAACCCTCCTGAGAGCTTTCCACCCTGTCCAGGGCATCGATTATGGACGCCGGGGCGTTCACGCCCTGCATTACTGCGTCGAACAGCTCGGTCTGAAGCACGAAACCGTAGTCATTTTCGTGAAGATGCCGGCAGAAATCCCCGTAGCCCGCGGCTCCCTCGGCCGACACCACGGCCAGGCGATAGGGGAGCGCCGCCATATTCAGCTTCCGCTGGGCGTCCATCAGACCGTCCGCCTCCAGCTTCGCCAAGCACTGGCGTCTGAGAAGTTCCTTCTCTCCGAGCGTGAACTGCGGATCCAGGTCGTCCACCACCAGGCTCAGCCCGTAGACCTCGCTGAAATTGACTGTTGCGTGCAGCAACAGTCCTATTCCCGCCCTGAGTGAAGAACCTGTGGCTTCGCGGAAAAAGCTTTCGAGCGCGTAGTACTTCGACCTCCAGATTACCGCTCTCGCCTTGGCCGTTATGCCTTGCGGACCGCTCTGGCAGAGCTCGAGATAGCAGTGGCCGCCCTTGACGGAGACGGAACTGATTTCCGCGCGCACCCAGACTGCCCGGGTGAAAGTGTCTTCCAGGCAGTAGCGTATGCTGCTCTGGAGAGTGAGAAGGTCGATGTATTCTTTTTCCATATGCTCTTAACGTTCAAGTTTGGCAAATCTACCGAAATATCTCGAAAAAACGCTATCTTTGCACGTTGTTTAGGAGAATCCTTATGAAGATTACAGAAGCCCGTTTCGCCGGCAGCAGTACCAGAGTCTCGCAGAAGCCTGCACTGAGACTGCCCGAGTTCGCCTTCATAGGACGCTCCAACGTAGGCAAGTCTTCGCTTATCAATATGTTATGCCGCCGCAGAGGCCTCGCGATGACCTCTTCCACGCCTGGCAAGACCAAGCTGGTGAATCACTTTCTCATCGATGAAAAGTGGTACCTGGTCGACCTCCCGGGCTACGGTTATGCAAAGCTCCCGCAGAAGGAACGCGATGAGCTTCGCCGCGTGGTGCAGGACTACATCTTCAATTCGGAGGAATTGCAGATGCTCTTCGTGCTCGTGGACTCGCGTCACGACATAGGCAGGATAGACCTGGACTTCATTGCCGAACTCGGCGAGAACGGGATTCCTTTCGGAATCATCTTCACCAAGTGCGACAAGTCCGGCCCGAACGTGCTGGCTGCCCAGATCGAGAAGGACAAGGAGATACTGCTTCAGGACTGGGAGGAGCTTCCGCCGATGCTGAAAAGCTCGTCGGAGTCCGGAATGGGCAGAGAGGAGATACTGGATTACATAGATACCGTCTTATCCAAAAATATATGAACAAACACAGAATGGAATTGTTTGCCTGCAGAGCATCTCGCGGCTTCGCAGACAAAGTTGTAGAGGCTTTGAACAAAGTCCGTCCGGAGTGGGAGCCTGAGATACATCTCGGACTTTCTGATGTATTACAATTCAGCGATGGCGAATTCCAGCCGGCTTTCATCGAGAGCGTACGCGGCGCCAACGTCTTCATCCTTCAGGCCACTTTCCCGCCGGCAGAGAATCTGATGGAACTTCTGCTCACCATCGATGCCGCCAAGAGAGCGTCCGCTGACACTGTCATCGCAGTCATCCCTTATTTCGGATGGGCAAGACAGGACCGCAAGGACAAACCACGCGTATCCATCGGAGCCAAGCTCGTAGCGAATCTGCTCGTGGCCGCCGGCGCTGACCGCGTTATGGCCTGCGACCTTCACGCAGACCAGATCCAGGGATTCTTCGATGTCCCTGTGGACCATCTGTG
>CAVCSJ010000197.1:0-2344 GCA_963604895.1 bacterium | reverse complement strand
CCCCACCCTCTCCGCCGCCGCAGGATTGGCCGCAGGCCTCTCTTGTTTATATACTCATAAACTTTTCAAACCGTCGTCAACCCAATGTCCATCTCAGGCCTCTGTAGTGGGCCCTCGCTCGCGTCAGCCCTTTTTCAAATAGGGCTGGCGCGACCTTACCTGCACCACAGGCCTCTACAATGCCTTATCCAATGTCGACGTTTTGAAAACTTTTCTCCCGGCGCCACTCATTCTTCCAGGTGTCACAGGATTCAGCGATTTCCAGTGCCACCTCGCGAGTGATGATGCCCCAGAGAGCACTGTGGTCTATGTACTTCTTCCGGGTGTCACTGGATTTCGCGATTTTCGGTGACACCTCGTTGGTGATACTGCGGGACTGGTGGCCCACAAAAAATGCAGCGTGCTTTCGCGCGCTGCATTTTTTTGTCACAATCCTGATCATATAGGACCTTCGTCTCCTTCACGACTTCTCGGAAACGCCCGTCCACTATATTATTTTGTATCAGTTATATTGCTTAACTTCATCAGCGGACAGACCGGTTATGGCCATAATCTGCTCAAGAGGAATATTTAACTCTCTCATTTTTAAAACTATGGAGTATCTTTCTTCCTCTCGTCCTTCCTCTCGTCCTTCCTCTCGTCCTTCCGCAAGTCCCTTCCGATACCCGAGCTCCGCGGCACCGTCAATATATGGCTTATAATCTTCAAGAGTATACATATCGCTGAAATATTCTTCAATTTCCTTATCAGTCAGCCCCCGGACCTTCATTCTCCTCACAACCTCACTGAAACGTCCTTCTTTGCCCTCTCTCGTCTCTGCAAATGTAGCAATATTTCTGAATATCTGGCACCAAGCCGCCACTGGATTGCCGAAATAATTAGTCAGTCTCATAACTCTCGGAAGTTCAACCAGATAAACCGACAGCTGATGCCCATACAGTTCACTAGTTTCCAGTTCAGTCAATCGATACTGGAACACAATCTTATTTTCCGGGACATCATCGTGCGCATCTTCGTAATTCATTAAGCAGATAATTTTCAGCGGCTTAAGATGATACTCCTTCTCTCCGGCCTTCATCTGCTCCCGAATCAGCGCCGCCCCGTAATAAATCAGCCTGTCCCGCTGATCCTTTCGCCAGGTCTTCTGCATCTCCACGATAAACTCACTGCCATCAGACGCAGTACAGAGCAGATCGAAAATCACCGTCTTGTCATTCGCGAACAGCTTCATCATCTCCGAATCCCGATACTCCAGATCCGCAATGTCCTCATTCAGAATATCCCGCAGCAGCATCAGCAGCAGATCCTTGTGCTTGCGGAACAAATACTTGAACGCCCAGTCGCTCGTCAATTCAAGATACTCACGCCCCGCATACTGCTGCGAGATACGGTCTTTCTCCCTCTCGTCCACCTCTCGCAGCAGTTCCCTCTTCTCAAACATCTCCCGGCACAGCCGATACAGCCTTCTGAAGTCCATCTCGGCCGACGTCCCGTCGTCCAATCCAACCCTTCCGTTCTTCCCGCCCAACTCGGGACGCTCATCGTATCCTTTCCTGGCTTCATCAAAGTTTTCCATAAATTCAAGTATTTATAAATTCCATAATTCCATCATTCCATCATCCCCGGTCCACCCGAAAACTGCCTGCAATATAATCAATTCCACCCGAAACCAATTTAAGAAACCGATATTCGTGACGAAATCTTTCTTAACTTAAGATTCACATCCTCAGATCGTTAACCTTTCTTTAACCTCCTCTCTCTCCCTCTCGACTTTCCCCTCTGTCACGATTTTTATTATTCCCCAGCGCCACTCATTCTCCCAGGAGTCACTGGATTCGTCGATTTTCAGTGCCACCTCCCAGGTTAGAATGCGGGTCTGGCGGCATTCCACAAAAAAGGCTGCAGGCCCGAAGGTCTGCAGCCAATATTCAGTGGACAGGCGGGCGTCTCGACAAGCTCGACGACCGTACCCTCACAGGCGGGCGTCTCGACAAGCTCGACGACCGTACCCTCACAAGCGGAGGCATCTCGACAAGCTCGACGACCGCACCGGAAGAAGCCCGGTAAAATTACATCTCGTTGCCGACCTTGCGGGCGCGGGAAGGCTTGTCGAGATTCACGCCGAGCGAAAGCCCGATCTCCACGAGAATATTCCAGCCTGCGCAGAGATAGACATACTGCTGAAGGTCACCTGCCTCAGGAACCACTACAGTCGTGAAAGGAGTCTTCCTGGTATCGATGGCCACAACGTGCACATTGGCCCCGCCGAACACCTTCTGATACTTCTCATACTCGCTCTCGATAGGATTCACCACGAACACGATATCGCCGTCCTCCATAACCT
>CAVCSJ010000196.1:0-2345 GCA_963604895.1 bacterium | reverse complement strand
GTCTTAGGGTCTCTTGTGCACTGCTCCGGCTTGAACTTGTAAGCACCGTGAGAGGTACCGATGGAGATGGCGAGAGAGTCGCAACCTGTGCGTGTAGCGAAGTCGATAACTTCCTCAGGCTTGGTATAGTGAGACTCTTCAGAAGCGACCTCATCCTCGACACCTGCGAGAACGCCGAGCTCAGCCTCTACTGTAACATCATACTGGTGAGCATATTCCACAACCTTCTTGGTGAGAGCGATGTTCTCCTCATAAGGGAGGGAGGAACCGTCGATCATCACTGAAGAGAAGCCCATATCCACGCAGCTCTTGCAGAGCTCGAATGAATCACCGTGGTCCAGATGGAGAACGATCTGAGGTTTCTCCCAGCCGAGTTCCTTTGCATACTCTACAGCACCCTCTGCCATATAGCGGAGAAGAGTCTGGTTAGCGTAGTTGCGGGCACCCTTGCTGACCTGAAGGATAACTGGAGACTTGGTCTCGGCAGAAGCCTGGATAATGGCCTGGAGCTGCTCCATGTTGTTGAAATTGAAAGCTGGAATGGCGTAGCCACCCTTGATGGCCTTGGCGAACATTTCACGTGTGTTCACGAGGCCGAGTTCTTTATAAGATACCATAACTATTGTAAGGTTAAATATTTGTCCAACAATAATTTACTTAAGCCTTGCCACCGGATTGCCCCTTTCTTTCCGACAATGCGGATTCTGCAAAACCCACTAAATTTTCTCAAATCGTGCAAATTTAGTTATTTTTGCGGAAATAAGAAGAATTAATGAGTAATAAAGTTCTGATCTTCTGCGCACCTTCGGGTTCCGGAAAGAGCACAATAGTTCAGCATATCCTGTCTCTGCATCCGGAGATAGAATTCTCCATATCAGCCACTTCCAGGCTTCCGCGCGGCACAGAGCAGCACGGCAGGGAATATTACTTCTATACTCCCGAAGAGTTCCGCCGCCTGATCGCCGAAGACAGTTTCGTAGAGTATGAGGAAGTCTATCCAGGACGTTTCTACGGCACCCTGAAAGAGGAGGTCGAGCGCATCTGGGCGAAGGGGCACAGCATCATCTTCGACGTGGACGTCAAGGGCGGAGTGAATCTGAAGAAATATTTCTCAGACAAGGCCCTGGCGGTCTTCATCGGAGTCCCTGACCCGTCGATTCTTCGCGAAAGGCTCACTTCCCGCGGCACCGACTCTCCCGAAGAAATCGAAAAGCGTCTGCAGAAGGCCGCGGAGGAAACTCTCTACGCCCCGCAGTTCGACACGATTCTGATGAATGACGAACTGCAGAGAGCCTTCAGCGAAGCCGAAAAGCTCGTGGACGACTTTCTCAAACGCCCGTAACCGACTTCCCCGACTACGATAATATGAAGATAGCGGTGTACTCCGGGTCCTTCGACCCTCTTCACATCGGCCATCTGGCCATTATGGAATGCCTTACCCGGGAACGCGAGTTCGACTGGGTGTATCTGGTGATTTCTCCGCAAAACCCGCTCAAGGACCCGTCCAAGGCACTTTCCGCTCAGAAGAGGTATGACGATGCGGTGGAAGCCGTGAAGCGTCACCCGGAACTTCACGTATGGGTGGATGACATCGAGATGAAGATGGACCCGCCGCACTACACCATCCGCACGCTTGACGCCCTGAAGAGGCGCGAGCCCGAGAACGACTTCACTCTCGTCATCGGCGCGGACAATCTGGAGAACATCCACCTGTGGAGGGACAGCGCGCGCCTGCTCTCCGAATACGGCGTAGTGGTCTATCCGAGAAAGGGTTACGACGCCATCAGCATCCGCGGGCAGCTCCAGAAGGAGAGCCTGCATTTCCCCACCCCGTACGTAATGGACGCTTACGAGACGCAGATAATGGACGGCGCTCTGAGCATCGAGGAGATGTTCGAGAGACTCTACAACATCCGCGTGATCGATGCGCCGATCGTGGACATATCCTCGACCGAAATCCGCGAAGCTGAGGCCCGCGGCGAGGATATGAGCGAGTATTTAATGTAAAATCCCTAAATCTTACAGAACCTCAACCTGAGAGCGTTGCAGACCACGCACACGCTGCTCAGAGCCATACACAGCGCGGCCGTCATAGGTCCGACCAGTCCGAATGCTGCGGCCGGAACGGCCAATGCGTTATAGAAGAAGGCCCAGAAGAGGTTCTCTCTGATGATGCGGTTCGTGCGGCGCGAGAGGCGTATCATCTGCGGCACCTTGCGAAGGTCCGAGGACACGATGGTCGCCATCGCCGAATCCATCGCCACGTCGCTGCCGCTGCCCATCGCCATAGAGAAGTCGGCTTCCGCCAATGCCGCACTGTCGTTCACGCCGTCCCCGACCATCGC
>CAVCSJ010000195.1:0-2354 GCA_963604895.1 bacterium | reverse complement strand
CTGGAAGCCACCCTGGTACTTATCATAGCCGGCTGTCTGGCGGGACTCATCCCCGCCCTTAAAGCCGCGAGAGTCAGACCGATAGAAGCACTTAGAGCAGATTAAGACTATGAGAGTGGATGTAGACAGTTTCAGAGAGATATTCGATACTCTGACCAGAAACCGCAGCCGTACGCTGCTTACCGGTTTCGGAGTGTTCTGGGGACTTTTTATGCTTCTCTTTATGCTCGGAGGCGGAGACGGAGTCAAGGCTCTGCTGATGAAGAATTTCGAGGGCTTCGCCTCGAACACCACCATCATCGTTCCGAGTACGACCGGCAAGCCGTACAAGGGTCTGAAGGAGGAGCGAAGCTGGAACCTCACAATGACCGATGTCGAGCGAATGAAGCAGATGGTTCCGGAACTGGACGTGGTGACTCCGGTCCTCGCGGTATGGGGCGGCAAGGCGGTTTACAGCGCGAATACCTCGGACTGCAGCGTGAAGGGCGTCAAGGAGGACTATTCGAAAGTGGAATCCCCGAAGATCAAATACGGCCGATATATAAACAGCGTGGATGTGAACTTCGAGCGAAAGGTCTGCGTGATAGGCAAAAGAATCTACAATGACCTCTTTCCGGGCGGGGAGGATCCTTGCGGAGAGTTTATCAAGGTGGGAGCCATCTATTATCAGGTTATCGGTGTGGATTTCAGTGCCGGCAATATGAGCATAAACGGCTCCGCCGACCAGAGCGTGGTGATTCCGATCACCGTGGCACAGAAGATCTTCCATCGCGGAAATAACGTGGACCTGCTCTGCATGACAGGCAAGGGAAGCATAAAAGTCAGCTCCATCGAGCAGAATATCAGGCAGATAGTGGCCCGCGAACACAGCTTCGACCCGACTGACGAGCAGGCTCTGGAAGTAGTGAACACCGAGGAACTCTTCACCTATATGGACGACCTTATGAGCGGAATCAGTATGCTCATCTGGCTCGTGGGCCTCGGAACCCTTCTGGCCGGTGCCATCGGAGTGAGCAACATTATGATAGTCACGGTGAAGGAGCGCACGGTCGAGATCGGCATCCGCCGTGCCATCGGCGCCACTCCGAAGATGATTCTCTCCCAGGTGATGGCGGAAAGCATCACCCTCACACTCCTCGCGGGAATGCTGAGCATAGTCTTTACCGTATTGATACTCAGCACTCTGGATCTTATAATGAAGTCCCAGGGAGTGTCCTTCCAGATAAGTTTCGGCCTTGCGGTCGCAGCCGCTGCACTGCTCGCCTTCCTCGGCGCTCTCGCAGGACTTGCACCGGCCCGCAGAGCTATGAGCATCAAGCCTGTAGATGCAATGCGTGATGAATAATAAAAAGCAAAACAGATATGAAAAGAATTTTCAAGTACATCTTCTTCGCACTCCTTGCAGTGCTGTTCATCGGAACCTTCGTGTTCCTTTACAAGAAGTCCCGTCCGGAGCAGGTCATCTACAATGAGATAACCGTCGCCCGCGCCGACATAGCCCGCACGACCGTCGTGACCGGCAAGATCGAGCCGCGTAACGAAGTGAATATCAAGCCTCAGATAAACGGCATCATCGATGTGCTCTACAAGCAGGCCGGAGAGCAGGTGGCCAAGGACGAGGTCATCGCCAAGCTCAAGGTGATCCCCGATATGCAGTCGCTCAGCTCCGCGCAGAGCCGCGTGAGACTCGCCGAGCTGAACCTCAAGCAGGCGCAGACCGACTACGAGAGGGAGAAGGCCCTCTTCGACAAGGACCTCGTGAGCGCCGAGGACTACGACAAGGTCCTTCAGAGCCTGAATCAGGCGAAGGAGGAGCTGGCCTCGGCCAATGATGCCCTGGAGGTCATACGTGACGGCGTGTCTTCTTCGAACGCCACATCCTCTTCTACTCTGGTCCGTTCGACCATCACGGGTCTTATCCTTGATGTCCCTGTAAAGGTCGGAAACTCTGTGATCCAGGCCAATACGATGAATGACGGTACGACTGTGGCTACTGTGGCCGATATGTCCGACCTGATTTTCGACGGCAATGTGGACGAGACTGAAGTGGGCTCACTCGAAACCGGAATGCCTGTGATCATCACCATCGGCGCTATGCAGAATTACCGCTTTGACGCCACTCTGGAGTACATTTCGCCGAAGGCTGTGGAGAATAACGGTGCCAATCAGTTCGAGATAAAGGCCGCCGTGGCCGTGCAGACCGACAAGATGATCCGTTCGGGCTACAGCGCCAATGCGGAGATAGTCCTGGAGCACGCCGACCAGGTGATTTCGATTCCGGAGAGCGCTCTGGAGTTCGAGGGCGAGGATACTTATGTCTATCTGAAGAATGCTGACGGCAGCTTCACCCGCAC
>CAVCSJ010000194.1:0-2377 GCA_963604895.1 bacterium | reverse complement strand
CGTCTGAGCTCCTGCTTAACCTTGGTAATGATACCCATTCTCACATCCTGGTCTGCTCTGATGACAGTTGTCATGAACTGGCGGTCAGCCTCGTTCTTGCTGTCACGCTCTGCAGCGATGAAGTCACGGATTTCGTCAGTAGTTCTGAAAGAATCGTTAAGCTGGATACGTGCATCGGTACCGTACTGTGCTCTGTACTGGAGAGTAGGAGTTCCGATGTTGATGTAAGCTGCAAGGTCTTTTCTTTCAAGTTTTACGGACTGTGAAGCTTCAGGAAGGGTTACGATAACCTTGTTCTCGCTGTCGCGCATCTGGGTCGTAACCATAAAGAAGAACAGAAGCATGAATACGATGTCCGAAAGAGAGGACTGGGTCATTGCCGGAACCTCTTTCTTATTGTTTGATCCACCGAATTTAGACATATTAATTCCTCCTTATTTATCTTTTGCTTTTGCTCACGTCCTTAGGCTCGGCCTCCGAAATGTTCGAAGGAATAGCCTTCTTGACGATATCCTGGTAATCTTCCGACAGACGGATGAACGGTTTGCCGTAATTCTGATAAGAGAATTCATCGCGCAACTCGTCGATAGCCTTTACAAGTTCATTCTGAACTGCGATATAAGCGTGGTAGCTTGTACCGTTATCGTTCTGAAGAGAGATAACTCCCTTTGAAACCTCGCACTCGCCGAAACCCTCGATATCAATCGTCTGCTTTTCAGGCAGGTTAGGGTTGTTTGTAGGGTTGGTGAGGAATTCCTTGATCTTGTCCTTCAGCTGAGAAACATCCATGAGCTCATTACCGGCAAACAGTCTGTCCTGAGAGTTAATTCTTACCATAATGATGTTACGGCGATTAACCTTCTGGTCTTCAACCTTTGCGTTTGCATCAGGCATAGGAGGAAGACGTCTCGACAAACCTGTCTGAGACCCCATAGTGGTGGTCATCAGGAAGTAACACAACAGCAGGAACGCGATATCCGCGGTCGAACTGGTGTTCATTGCAGGTACTTTCTTATTATTGCCCATAGTGTTTTACTGTCTGTTGCGAACCATAATAACTACTTCTCCGACAACGATGGCTACAACTGCAGCTGCAGCGGAGAGGTAAGTAAGATTGAGAATTGAGTCGGTAAGTCTGAGAGTAGACTGATCCGGCTGCTCGGTAGTAAGGCCGACTGCCGGTGCACCCGGTGAGATGAGGTATACTACGAAGCATACGGCTGCTATAGCTACAACGCCGATGAGCATTTTGAGAAGACTCTTCGGGTTGTTCTTTATAGCGATTGCGATACCTACCACAACTACTGCTATGGCCGCGATTGCAATCATAACGTATGTCCAGTAGAACAGAACGTCAACAGGCTGAGCGTTGTTGCTTTCGAAGTCTACGATGAAACCCCAAACGCAGAGCGCTGCACTGATGACAATCAGCACTACCATCATCCACGTGAATATTTTGTTATAATTTTTCATTATGAATAATCGCTAAAATCCTAAAATCACTTGTTCTTGTGTGTCTGAACCACAATTATTTGCCCTGATATTTGGTAAGAATATCAATGAGAGTGATCGAAGAATCCTCCATATCAATGGTGAGGGAGTCGATCTTGGCAAGGATGTAGTTGTAGAACACCTGAAGAATCATAGCGACGATAAGACCACCTACAGTAGTGATAAGGGCGACCTTCATACCTCCGGCAACGATGTTAGGGGAGATATCACCTGCAGCCTGGATGTTATCGAAGGCCTGGATCATACCGATAACGGTTCCGAGGAATCCGAGTGACGGAGCAAGAGCGATGAACAGGGCAATCCAGGAAAGACCGTTCTCCATGTTGCTCATCTGAACTGAGCCATAGGAAACGACTGACTTCTCGACTACATCGAGGCCCTGGTCATAGCGGAGGAGACCCTGATAGAAGATGGAAGCCACAGGACCGCGAGCATTGCGGCAAACGTCCTTTGCAGCCTCTACGCCACCCTCGTTGAGTGCCTTTTCAACCTTCTCGCAGAGAGCCTTTGCGTTAACCTTTGAGAAAGAGAGGTAAAGGATTCTCTCGATAGCGAAAGCAAGACCTACGATCAAGCAGATAATGATGAGGGCCATGAAGCCAGGGCCACCCTCGATGAACTTGGTCTTGAGAGCCTGGTGAAGCGGAACTTCGCTCTTCTGGTTGAAGATGTCCTCTTCGCTCATAGTCTCAGAAGCGACTGTCTGCTCCGTAGCCGGTGCAGCTGCCTGCTCTTCTTCCTGAGCGGATGCGATGTTTGCAGAAAGAACCATAAGGCTCATTGCTGCCAGAATCATGAAAAACTTTTTCATAACCTTTTCTGATGTGTTTTTAATTAATAATGTATTAAATAGTTACAAATATCT
>CAVCSJ010000193.1:0-2409 GCA_963604895.1 bacterium | reverse complement strand
TCGCGCGAGCTTTCTTTAGCTGACCTTACGGTGGGTGAGGCCCCTCTCATCGTCGTTCTGGAAGGTGTGGAGAAGCCGGGCAATCTCGGGGCGGTGCTTCGCAGCGCGGATGCCGCCGGAGCTGATGCAGTCCTGCTCTGCGACCCTCTGACCGACCTTTACAATCCGAATCTCATCCGCTCGAGCATCGGAGCCGTATTCACGGTTCCTGTCGTCTGCTGCTCTTCGGCAGACGCAATAGCCTGGCTTAAAGAGCGTTCCATCCGAATCTGCACCGCCCAGCTGCAGGACTCCAGCCTGTATTATGACTGCCCTATGACCGGCGGCACCGCCATCGCAATCGGTACGGAAGCGACGGGCCTGAGCGAAGAATGGCGGAAGGCGGCGGATGCCCATATCAGAATCCCGATGGAGGGAAAACTGGACTCGCTGAACGCCTCCGTAAGCGCGGCGATTCTACTTTATGAAGCTGTAAGACAGCGCAATAGCAAATGATAGACTCTACCCGTTTCGGGCTTATCGGATACCCTATAAATCATTCCGCAAGCCCGCAGCTTTTCGAGACCGCATACTCAGGACGCTACCCTTACGACCTTATCGAAGGAAGCGACTTCGATACTTCGTTTGTCAGGTTCCTGCGTGAATACAAGGCGATTAACGTCACAGCACCGTTCAAGGAAGCCGCCTACGAAAAGGCGGACATAGTTTCCGGGCCCTGCGCCCTGATAGGCGCGGCCAATATCCTCCTGCACACTGCCGAAGGAGTGGAGTGTCACAACTCCGATTTCACGGGCGTGATACTTACAGTCGCAGAGGAACTGTTCCCTGGAATAATATCTGAATTCTATAAAGAGTTCGGCGCTTCAGCCCACAAAAGAATACATCAGTTCGTACGCAAGTGTCTGGAACAGAAGTATGGACGCAAGCCGTCTGCCGTAGTGGCCGGCTGTGGCGGTGCGGGAAAGGCCGCGGCTGTCGCCGCCGCAGAGATGGGATTCGACACCACAATCCTGAATCGTAGTCTGGACAAGGCCACGGCCTTCTCCAAGGGCCTTCCGGAATACAAATTCCACGTGGCCTCAACTGATGATTTCGTAAAGACCTGTGCGAAAGCCGACCTGATAATCTATACCCTTCCTATGGCTCTGGACAGCCTGGATGAGTTCTGCCTGACACGCTCAGAGCACAGCCGCATCCTTCTGGAGGCCAACTACAGAAATCCGGCCTTCGAGGGTCTGAGACTGGCCCGCCTGCAGGACTCGGGAGTTTCCCATATCCCCGGACAGCGCTGGCTCCAGTGCCAGGCCATCTCCGGCTACGGCATAATGACCGGAGAAACTCCGGATATCGAGGCACTTCTGGAATACTGAATTGGACGCTGACTTTCCAGTCAGCGTCCCCCGGGAATCGGGACTATTGCCACCTGTTCGATTCTGCGATGACCTTCGGGAGCTCTTCGCCGTTGGTGCAATAGCCGTCAAATTCCTCGTTCGCTCCGGCGAAGTCCATCTGTATGATGCCCATCTTGTCGCGTTTGTGCTGATAGACATACATAAGTGTCCACGGGTTCATCGTATTGGCGTTCTTGGAGTAAGACATATGGATTGAGATACCTCCGACATAAGCGCTTGCCTGATTCACGGACCACACCTCGTCGAGAGCCCCCTTGGAATCTCTGGCGTCGTTGAAACACGCCGTCATCACTTCTCTCTTCTCATTCCAGAAAGTGGTGCACAGCTTAGTCGTAGGGGACTGGAACCTGTTCTGATATAAGAGCCTGGCCTGAGGGTTTTGTACATATTTATCTGCATAGTCCCAGAACTGGATATAGCCGTGATCGTTATACTCATCATTTCCTGTTCCGATAAATGGGCCTATCCTTAATTTGGGATAAGAGTTGTTGCGGTCCCATCCCTGCAGCAAGAGCATCTTGCCGGCACAGTCCCAAAGTGTCGTGCCCGGTGCAGGATTCTTAACGACATAGTCGGAGAATTTGTCAAACAGTTCTCTGGCGAGCCTGTAATCGTCCGCGTCAGCATCCCCCTCGAAAGTGCAGTGTACGATAGCCGTTTCGGTCGGGTGCTCCTTGAGGAGATTCACGATCTCCTGAATGCCCCTCTCTGCAGTAATTCCGCAGAAGAAGATGCCGTGGAAAATTCCCAATATATTGGTATTCTCCCCGTTGTTCAAAATCAGATCATACCACCATTGAGGATTAGAGAACTGAGTAATATCCAGAGCCGCCACATTAACGCTTCTGAGACGCAGGTCGAAAAATCGGACTCCGGCGTCCCACTGACCTCTGATGTCACGGGACTGGGTGCGGGCATATTGGCCGATGGTCGCATCAGCAGCCTTATTCCCGGTAAAATAGTATGTAAACGTGTCGTGCGTACCGGGGATATTCAT
>CAVCSJ010000192.1:0-2422 GCA_963604895.1 bacterium | reverse complement strand
GTTGCACAGGCGGAAATCATTCCCGCCATCGTTGCCAGGACAAGGAATACTTTTGTAACTGCTTTTATACTCATAATACGTTGAGGTTTTAACTTCTTGTAAACTCGCAAATATATAAAATTTGTCCGCAAAAACGGGTATCGAAATCACATTGTTTTGGTCATAGGCAAGGAAAGCAAAAATTTAATTAATTTTGTGCGTTATGAAAAAGTTAGGAGTTATTGTATTTTGCACACTTTTCCTGACGCTTTCCCTGCAGGCGCAGACGAAAGCTCAGAAATATATAGATCAGCTGAGAACAAGCGAGGAGTTGCGCCAGGCGGCGTGGGGCGTGAGCGCCCGGACATTGGACGGCCGGACGGTCGCGGAGTACAACCCGGATCTCCGCCTGCTTCCGGCGTCCAACACTAAACTTCTCTCCACCGGCTTGGCGCTCAAGGAATTGGGCAGCGACTACCGCTTCCGCACTTCGATTGCGTACAGCGGAAAGATTGAAGACGGAGTGCTCAAGGGGGACCTTTACATAGTGGGCGGCGGCGATCCGACGCTTGGAGCGAGAGACTCGGTGGCCCCGCCGCTTCTGACGACGTTCTGCGCGTGGGAAAAGTTCATCCGTGACGCGGGGATCACCCGCATCGAGGGACGCGTGGTCGGTGACGGGCGGTACTATGACGGCGAGAGCGAGCATCCGAGCTGGCAGTACGAGGACCTCGGGACCGACTACGGCGCGGGGCCGACTGCGCTGAGTTTCTACGAGAACATACAGGAATTCGAAATAACTCCGGGAGCCGCCGCAGGTGACAGTCTGAAAGTGCGCACGGCTTTCCCTGAAACACCGTGGATGGAGCTCAGAGTCAAGGCGTTGACCGGCGCCGAGGGTTCAGACAACACTCTCGCTTATTTCAACACAGACCTCGCACCGGTCGGCGAAATCCGCGGCAGTCTCGCGGCCAGGCGCAGAGCGTACCGCCTGAGCGGAAGCAACCGTTTCGGAGCGCTGACCTGCGCGTACTACTTCTTCCGCTATCTCGAAGCGGGCGGCATCCGCGTGAGCGAGGGGCCCGCCGACATCGACGCGAGCGGGCGTCTGCGCAATTTTTCCGATGAGGCCTTTACGGCCAATGCGGCCCTGTCCTCCGGGCTTACCGTTCTGGGTGAATATCAGTCGCCTACCCTTAAGGAAATCGCTCAGAAGACCAATTACGAGAGTGATAATTTCTATGCGGAGACTCTTCTGCGGGCTCTTTCCCTAAAGCGCACAGGATCATCCTGTTATGATTCCTGCGCTGTGGCAGAGAGTGCGGCTCTGAAGGCTCTCGGGCTCAAGCCGGAAAATGTTCAGATAGCTGACGGAAGCGGGCTTTCCAGAAAGAATTATATCTGCCCTTCTTTCTTTACGGATTATCTTGCCGCAGTCCGCAGTGCCGATTTCTTCTACACTCTTCCGAGCCCGGGGAAAGGAACGATGGTAAGCCGAATGAGGACGGCGCCTGAATCTGTCCGCAGCCGCGTGTTCATGAAGAGCGGAAGTATGGGCGGAGTCCGCGGTTTCAGCGGCTATATCCTGCCTGCAGACCCTTCGAAGGCCGATACCGACACCATTGTTTTCTCAATTATTGCGAACAATACCATAGTGGACGTGTCGCGTATCAATTTCCTGATGGATAAGATAATAAGCCTTCTGGCGGAGGAAAATCAGTGAGTTCTATGGATTCATTAGAGGAGCTGGCCGGGGTTATTCCGGAATTCCCGGACGGCAAGAGATACCGGACCTATGTGGGCTGCAGCCGCGAGAAATATGGCGAGCGGCTGCAGAAACTCGTGGTCGATGCGGGTTTCACCTGTCCGAACAGGGACGGGACCGTGGGCCGGGGCGGCTGCACCTATTGTGACAATGCGGCCTTCCATCCCGGCTACAGCAGTCCTGGGAAATCTATCGCGCAGCAGCTTTCAGAAGGCATCGAATTCCATAAGGTCCGCTACCGCAATGCGGGGCATTATCTGGCTTATTTCCAGTCATATTCAAACACTTACGCTCCCCTGCCGGTTCTGCTGGAACGCTGGGGCGAGGCCCTTTCCCATCCTGATGTGGTGGGGATTGTGGTGGGTACACGGCCGGACTGCGTGGACGGGGAGAAATTGGACGCTTTAGCGGCCCTTAAAGAGCGCCCGTTCGAGGTCGCACGCGGGCGGTTCGAGCGGCCGGTGGTGGTGGTCGAGTACGGGATTGAGTCGTGCTACGACCTGACTCTGAGGCACATAAACCGCGGGCACGATTTCGCCTGCGCACAGCGGGCAGTCTCTATGACGGCGCAGCGCGGGCTCGATTGCGGGGCGCATTTCATTTTCGGGCTGCCGGGCGAGACTCAGCAGATGATGCTGGACGAGTGCGCGATGATTAATGAACTGCCGCTCACCTCGG
>CAVCSJ010000191.1:0-2423 GCA_963604895.1 bacterium | reverse complement strand
GACAAGATCGAGATAAGGGGTGCCAGAGTGCACAACCTGAAGAACGTGGACGTGGACATCCCCCTGGGGAAGATTGTCGGCATCGCCGGCGTCTCCGGCTCAGGGAAATCGTCCCTCGCCCTCGGCGTGCTCTATTCGGAAGGCTCCAGACGCTATCTCGAATCCCTTTCGACGTATACGCGGCGCAGAATGACGCAGGCCGCGAAGGCCGATGTGGACGAGGTTCTCTACGTCCCGGCCGCCCTTGCGCTCCACCAGCGTCCGGGAATCCCGGGCATCCGCAGCACCTTCGGCACCGGCACCGAACTGCTCAACAGCCTCAGGCTGATGTACTCCCGTCTCGCGTCCCACCGCTGCCCGAACGGCCATTACCTCGAGCCGACATTGCTCGTTGCCGCAGGCAAAGAGCTCGTCTGCCCCGAGTGCGGCGCGCATTTCTACGCCCCGTCCGCCGAGGAGCTTTCCTTCAACGGCCAGGGCGCCTGCCCGACCTGCGGCGGCACGGGAACGGTTCGCACGGTCGACGAGTCCACGCTGATTCCGGATGAGAGCCTGAGCATCGACGATGGTGCCGTGGCCCCGTGGGGATCGCTGATGTGGTCGCTGATGAAGGACGTCTGCAGAGCGATGGGAGTCCGCACGGACATACCGTATAACCAGCTGACAGACAAGGAGAAAGATATAGTCCTCCACGGCCCCGCCGAGAAAAAGCACATCTTCTACCATCCCAAGGGCAGCAACGACGCGTGCGAGCTCGACTTCACCTATTACAACGCCGTCTACACCGTCGAGAACGCCCTGAGCAAGGTCAAGGACGAGAAGGGGATGAAGCGCGTAGAGAAGTTCCTGCGCACCGAGGCTTGCCCCGACTGCGGCGGAAGCCGGCTCAGCGAAGCGGCCAGAGCGCCCCGCCTGAGAGGGCTGACATTGGCCGAGGCCTGCTCGATGACGCTCTCCGAACTTGTCGAGTGGGTGCGCGGAGTGCCGGAGACTCTTCCGGCCGCGATGCGTCCAATGGCGGAGAGCATCTGCGCGTCTTTTCTCGACACGGCCCGGCGCCTTCTCGACCTGGGCATCGGGTATCTGGCTCTGGACCGCGCCGCATCGACGCTTTCGACCGGCGAAAGACAGAGGATGCAGCTGGCGCGGGCCGTGCGCAACCGCACGACGGGCGTGCTGTATGTGCTTGACGAGCCTTCCATCGGCCTGCACCCTGCGAATATTGTCGGGCTCTGCGGAGTGATGGACGACCTGGTGGCTGACGGGAATTCGGTGATTCTGGTCGACCACGACACCCAGATACTTTCACACTCGGACTGGCTGATCGAGATGGGCCCGGGCGCGGGCTCGCAGGGGGGAAAGGTGATTGCGCAAGGCGGATTGGACGAAGTCCGGAAGAATAAGCAGTCGAAGATAGGACCTTTCCTGAGCGGAGCGGCTGCTGTGAGGGTGCGCGAACCGCTTGACGAGGGTAAGATATTCAGTGAAGGGAGGATACGGATGTCGACGGACGCGATTCATACGGTCCGCCCGCTGGAGGTGGAGATTCCGCTCGGGCGGCTGACGGTCGTGACCGGCGTGTCGGGTTCGGGCAAGACCACGATGGTGCTGGAGAGTCTTGTGCCTGCGCTTCAGGCACTTACCTCGCATTCGGCATTGCCGAGCCACGTGCGGAAGATCGAAGCGGAGGGCATCCGGCAGGTGAAACTTATCGACGCCTCCCCTATCGGTATCAATATACGCTCTACAGTAGCGACTTACGCGAATGTCCACGACGAACTGCGCAAGGTTTTCGCTAAGACTCCCGAGGCACGCAAGCACGGGTTCAAGGACGGGGATTTTTCGTACAATACCGGCTCTCTCCGCTGTCCGACTTGTGACGGCACGGGTGTGATTAGTCTTGACGTCCAATTCCTTCCGGACGTGGATGTGCCTTGTCCGGACTGTCGGGGATCACGGTATTCGAGGACTGCGGGACTTATACGTCGCGAGAACGCCGCCGGGGAGTTCCATTCGCTGCCGGAGCTGATGGCTATGGACATTAATGATTCTATCTGCGCCTGCGCGGATCTTAAGCTGATACGGCAGAGGATGCAGGTGCTGCAGGATCTGGGCCTTGGCTATCTTACTCTGGGTGAGGAGACTCCGAGTCTTTCGGGCGGTGAGGCGCAGAGGCTCAAGCTTGCGAGCGAGATGGGACGCGGGCAGAGCGATTCGGTCTTTGTCTTCGATGAGCCTACCATCGGCCTTCATCCTTCGGACGTGATGAGCCTGCTGTCCGTGTTCCAGAGCCTTATAGACCACGGGGCTACGGTAATCGTGATCGAGCACGACCTCGATGTCATCCGCAATGCTGACTATGTGATAGATATGGGACCGGGCGGCGGCTCGCAGGGCGGGCGCATCGTCGCTGCCGGCACTCC
>CAVCSJ010000190.1:0-2446 GCA_963604895.1 bacterium | reverse complement strand
GAGCAGTTTCTGGTACTCCTGCTCTATAAGGTTATAATCCTGTTCGTTGAATTCGGAAAGGCTCATTGTTCGGTTTCCTCCATTTCTCTTTCTTCCTTGATGCGGTCCAGAAGGGGAGTGAAGTCCTTCAGACTGCCCTCAGGTATATTGTATGTATCTATATTCTGAAGTCCGTAGCAGAGCTGCGCACCGTAAATGATGATCTGCCAGCTGTAATTCACCCACATAAGGAACAGCGGGATGGCAGCGATGGCTCCGTACACACCGTTCAGCCTCGTCACGAACACCTGCATCTCCAGGTAGATGTACTGGAAAGGCACGAAGATGAGCGCCGAAACCAGCGCCGAGTGGAAAGCGTGACGGTACTTCACCTCGACGGCCGGGATGAATTTGTACATCGTCGAGAACACCAGCACGGCGAAGATGTAGAACACCATCCATCCCATAAGCGTGGTGATGAACGAGAGTTCCTTGATTTTGATATGGATACCGATGATGCTCGTAAGGTTCGTATACATAGCGATTCCCGCACCGAAAACCAGCAGTACGAACGGCGAAATCATCAGTGCGCCGATGTAGAACGAGAATCTCTTGTAGATGCGGCGCGGAATCTTGCGTATCTTCCAGACATTGTTGAATACCCTCTCCACCTGGAACATAAGCCAGAGTACGGCCCACATAAAGGTCAGGGCACTTACGAGTCCGACTCCGCTGGATTTGGCGATGTCCACGATGTTCTCGGCCTTCTCCACGATGAAATTTATCAGGTCAGGGTAGTTCGGAAGCAGTGTGTACAGGAGCCCTGCTATCTTGTCGGAGACTCCCAGACCGCCGCCGATGGCGAACACGAAGGCTGCGAAAGGCACGATGGAAAGAGCCACGAAGTAGCTCAGCGCCACGCACTGGAAGCCCATACGGTTCTCCGCGAATTCATTGAAGGTGATGCGGACCAGCTTGATGAACTTCACCAGGCCTCTCTTGAAGCGGGACAGATTCTCCACATTCATCGACCATATCTGGTCGCTGAACACCTTCCTGGCCTCCGCCATCAGTTTGTCCGTATCTATTCTTGCCATAATTTTCAGAACAATGTCAATTCTTCCCCTTTTTCTTCGCTTTCCGTCACGAACTCCTCCTGCTGCTCCTTAGGCAGCATCTCCACGAAGGTCTTTTCATCTATCACCTTGATACCCAAGGCTTCGCATTTGGCGATCTTCTCCGGCCCCGGTTTGGTTCCGGCCAGAAGGAAGGAGGTCTTCGAGCTGACCGAAGAGCTGTTCTTGCCGCCGTTCTTCTCTATTATCTCCTTCAGGGCGTCGCGCGCGATGCTGAAGTTGCCGGAAACCACTATCGTGAGGCCCTTGAGTGCGTCCGAGACGGGCGCGGAGCCGCTGAGCGAGAACTGAAGCCCGTGCGCGCGCAGGCGTCTGACCTCTTCAGTGTGACGCGGATCCGCAAAATAATCCACGACACTCTGCGCGATCACATCGCCCACATCCGGAACCGCTAGCAACGTATCCTTATCGGCCGCCGCGATGCTGTCGATGTCCCCGAAATGCCTTGCAATAGCCTTGGCGGTCGTTTCTCCGACAAATCGTATGCCTAGCGCGAACAGAACGCGTTCGAACGGCACGCTCCTCGAAGCCCTCAGACTCAGCAGGAAGCGTTCCGCGGAGCGGTCCTTCCAGCCGTCGAGTCGCAGCAAATCGCTCTTTTTCAGGTCGTAAAGGTCTGCGCTCGTGCGCACGAGACCGAGGTTGTACATTTGAGCCACCGTGGCCTCGCCGGCCAATATGTTCATCGCCTTCCGGCTCAGAAAATGCAATATCTTGCCCTGGATCTGCGTCGGACAGCCGTCTGTGTTAGGACAGAAGTACTTCGCCTCGTCCTCTTCGCGCACAAGCGGGGTTCCGCAGTCCGGGCAGATGAGAGGGAATTGAGGTCTGACAGCGTCAGCGGGGCGTTTCGAGAGCTCGATTCCGGTGATTTTCGGGATGATCTCGCCGCCTTTCTCGACATAAACCCAGTCCCCGACACGGATGTCCATCTGGGCCATCTGGTCGGCGTTGTTAAGGGTGGCGCGCTTCACGACTGTGCCGCTCAGCTGAACGGGTCTGAGATTCGCCACCGGAGTGACCGCTCCGGTGCGGCCGACCTGATAGTCAATCGATTGCAGTTCAGTAAGGGCCCGCTCCGCCTGGAATTTGTAGGCCACGGCCCAGCGCGGCGACTTCGCGGTGAAGCCCAGCTCGCGCTGATACTGCATCTCGTTGATTTTGATGACAATACCGTCCGTCGGATAAGGCAGGAACTTTCGCTGCACGTCCCAGTGCGAGATGTACGCTTCGATCTCCGCGATGCTCCGGCAGATGCGCCTGTCGGTGGAAACCGGGAGTCCCCAGGACGCCGCGGCGTCCAATGCGTGTTCGTGCGTGTCGAAAATATC
>CAVCSJ010000189.1:0-2446 GCA_963604895.1 bacterium | reverse complement strand
ATGATTCCACGCCTGCCAGCAAGGCCATCGCCGAGATCATCATCAAGGCCATCTCAGAGTTCGACTGCAAGAAAGAAGGACGCAACTTCAAGCTTGGCCTCTCCACAGGTGTAACGCCTGTTTCTCTCTACAAAGTACTCAGCAAGCGCTGCGGCGAAGGAAAAGTCTCCTTCCGCAACGTAGATATCTTCTCCATCGACGAGTATTACCAGGTGGCCGGCACCGAGATGCAGAGCCGCAACTACAAGCTCCACTCAGAGCTTCTGGACAATATCGACATCGATCCGAAGAACATTCACATCCCTGACGGAACCATCCCTCAGGACAAGCTTTCAGAGTATTGCGCCGAGTTCGACCGTCAGGCCACCGGACTGGATCTCATCGTAATCGGTGTTGGTGAAAACGGTCAGGTCGGCTTCAACGAGGCCGGAACCACCCCTAGCAGTCGCACACGTACGGTGCTTCTGCCTTACAAGTCCCGCAAGCGTCAGGCACGCAACTTCAACGGCGACATAAAGAACACTCCGAATTCCGCATTGACCATCGGTATCAGCACCATTCTCTCCGCTAAGCGCATCATCCTGATGGCCTGGGGCGAGGACAAGGCTCAGGCGGTGAAGGACGTGGCCGAGGGAGTTCCTACGACCGCCTGCCCGGCTTCATTCCTCCAGGTGCATCCTAACATTTCCCTCTATACCGACGAGACAGGCGCAAGCCAGCTGATCAGAGTGGTATCTCCTTGGATGATAGGTCCTTGCGACTGGACTCCGAAGTTTGTCAGAAAGGCCGTCGTATGGCTCTGCCAGAGAGTTAACAAGCCTATCCTCAAGCTCTCAGAGAGCGACTATCTGCAGAACTCCCTCGAGGAACTCATCGACCGCTTCGGACCGCACACGAAGATAAACATCAAGGTCTTCAACGACCTGCAGCATACCATCTCCGGATGGCCGGGCGGCAAGCCTGACGCCGATGACTCCACACGCCCGGTTCCTTCCCAGCCGTTCCCTAAGAGAGTCCTCATCTTCTCTCCGCATCCGGATGACGATGTGATCTCGATGGGCGGAACCTTCATCCGTCTCACCCATCAGGGACACGATGTCCACGTGGCTTATGAGACCTCAGGCAACGTCGCGGTTCACGACGATGTGGTGCTCCAGCATATGGATGCAGCCCGCCAGCTCGGATTCGGCGACCGCTTCGACGAGGTGAAGAAGATAATCGAGAGCAAGCGCCCCGGCGAGCCTGAACCTCGCGCTCTTCTGGACATCAAAGCAGCCATCCGCCGCAGCGAGGCGAGAGGTGCAGACCGTTCATTCGGTCTCAATGATGAGACCAATGTCCACTTCCTTAATCTGCCTTTCTATGAGTCCGGCGGCATCAAGAAACTTCCTCGCACTCAGGCGGATGTGGACATCATCAAGGACCTGATGCAGAAGATCAGGCCTCATATGATGTTTATGGCGGGCGACCTTGCGGATCCTCACGGAACGCACAGAGTCTGCACCGAGGCGGCTCTGGAGGCTCTCCAGCAGCTTAAGGACGAAGGTGAGCAGTGGGCCAAGGACTGTATGGTATGGCTCTACCGCGGTGCCTGGATGGAGTGGGAGCTCGGCCGTGTGGATATGGCCGTTCCGCTCAGCCCTGAAGAGGTTGTCGAGAAGCGTCACGCCATCTACCGCCATCTCTCACAGAAGGACATCGTTCCGTTCCCGGGCGACGACCCTCGCGAGTTCTGGCAGCGTGCCGAAGACCGCACCAGCAGCACCGCCAAGCTTTATGATCTGCTCGGAATGGCTGAGTATCAGGCGATGGAGGTGTTCCTCCGTCTGTACTAAAAGCCAGCGGTTTAATATAAAATTGGCTGGATGGGAGCGAGCTCCCGTCCAGCCAATTCTTTATCGGCGCTTGCGCGCTTATTTGTTGCGTATCAGCACTTCTCCGGAAGGAGCCGCGTCGACTTCGATGACGGAGTCCTTGCGGATGGCGCCTTCGAGCACGGCCTTCGCGAGCTTGTTCACCAGCTCCCTCTGAATCAGTCGCTTGACTGGCCTTGCGCCGAAGTCCGGATCGTAGCCGTTTTCGGTCATAAGGTCTTCGAACGCCTTCGTATAAGTCAGCTCCACGCCGTCCTCGCCGAGCTTGTTCTGAAGCTGAGTCATCTGGATGCGCACTATCTGGCGGATGTCATCCCTGGTCAGGGTATCAAACACGATGATTTCATCGATACGGTTCAGGAATTCAGGCCTCATTCTGGTGGCGAGCTCCTCCTTCTTGAGGTTCGACGTCATTATGAGGATAGTGTTCTTGAAGTCCACCGTGCGGCCCTTGTTGTCCGTAAGACGCCCGTCGTCAAGGACTTGCAGCAGGACATTGAACACATCCGGATGGGCCTTCTCTATCTCGTCGAGAAGGATTACCGAATAAGGCTTGCGCCTTACGGCCTCGG
>CAVCSJ010000188.1:1318-2470 GCA_963604895.1 bacterium | reverse complement strand
CGCAAGAAGAGCGAGCAGCTCTGGAAGCGTTTCCGTGCAGCCTGTGACGAGTTCTTCGCCGAGAGGGACAAGCAGGCCAAGCCTGAGAACGACTTCTATGGAAACCTCAAGGCAAAGCGCAAGTTAGTCGAGGAGGTGAACGCATACGAACTCAAGGGCGATGCTTCCGACACCGAGGCTATGAATGCATTCTCCGAGAAGTGGCAGGCCATCGGTTTCGTTCCGTTCAAGGAAAAGGATACCATTAACAACGCCTGGCGCGAGGCTATGCAGGCCAAGTTCCCTGAATATTCACAGCGCGGCGGCCATCAGCAGCGCGGCGGCCAGGGCAGAGCCCCTAAGGCTCCCCGCAGCGAGAAAGATATCCTCATCCAGAGATACAACGCTCTGCAGCAGGATATTGATACTTACGAGAACAATATCGGATTCTTCGCTATGTCCAAGAATTCTGCACCTCTCATCAAGCAAATGCAGGAGAGAATCGAGGAGGCTAAAAAGGAACTGAAGGAACTTGAGGAGAAGATCAGAAATACGGAGGAGAATAATGGATAAAAATTCGATCATCGGCTTCGTCCTTATAGGACTCATCCTTTTCGGCTTCACCTGGTATCAGTCCGGTGTCGCACGCAAACAGGCCGAGTATCAGGCAGAATATCTGGCACAGCAGGATTCCATCGCTAGAGCGGATTCCATCGCCTGGGCCGCTGAGCATCCGCAGGAGGCTCAGATCGAGAGTCAGATCAGCGAGGCCGCAGTTCCGGTCCAGCAGGCTGCCATCTATAAGGACACCCTTCTTGAGGCTTCATCGCATCTCACAGAGGAGTTTATCACCCTGGAGAATGACAAACTTGAAATCAAGTTCACCACGAAGGGCGCGAAGCCATATTCGGTAAGATTAAAGGATTATAAAACTTCCGACAGCTCAGACCTGTACCTCTTCAGGGAGGGAAGTTGCGAGTATGCCGCCAGCGTTTACACCGGCGAGTACATCAAGACTTCGGATTTCGTTTTCGCCGTAGCCGAGCATACCGACTCGACAGTCGTTATGAGGCTTCCGTTCACGGGCGGCGGCTATATCGAGCAGAGCTACACCCTGGAGGGCAAGGACTCCTACGCAGTCAGCAACCTCCTGTCATTCGTGGGAATGGAGGG
>CAVCSJ010000188.1:0-1134 GCA_963604895.1 bacterium | reverse complement strand
TGGTTCGCGTTCCAGCAGCAGTTCTTCTCCGCCATCGTGCGCGCTCCGGGCGAGTTCGCTTCGGGCCAGCTGAACATCGAGTTCAAGTCTCAGGACGATCCTGACCGCAATCTGATGGCCTGTTCGGCCAATATGAGGGTGGATTATCCGCGTGACGGCGAGGTTTCCGTTCCGCTGGAATTCTACTTCGGACCGAACCATTTCAATACCCTCAAGCAGTACGACCAGAAGTATGAGAAGATCATCCCTCTGGGAGGTTGGCTCGTGGGCTGGTTCACCCGTTTCGTAATCATTCCGCTCTTCAACTTCCTGCATAAGTACATCGCCAACTTCGGTATCATCATCCTTCTTATGACTCTGATCATCAAGATCGTGGTAATGCCTCTGACGAACAAGTCCCTTCTCTCGTCCGCGAAGATGGCCGCTCTCAAGCCTCTTATGGACAAGCTGAACGAGAAGTATCCGAAGCAGGAGGATGCCCTGAAGAAGCAGCAGGCCACTATGGACCTGTACAAGAGGGCGGGAGTGAGCCCGATGGGAGGATGTCTTCCTACCTTGCTTACTTTCCCTATCCTCTGGGCTATGTTCCGCTTCTTCCCTGCATCCATCGAGCTGAGACAGCAGTCGTTCCTGTGGTGTCACGACCTTTCGGCCTATGATTCCATCATCGACTACGGCACCAGGATTCCTATCCTCGGAGACCACCTCTCTCTCTTCGCGCTTCTTATGGCCGTGACGATGTGGTTCTATTCGAAGATGACTATGGCTTCGAACCCTTCCTCCAATGATCCGAATGCGGCTTCTATGCGCTTTATGAGCGTCTGGATGATGCCTATAATGATGTTCTTCATCTGTAACAGCCTTTCAGCGGCCCTGAGTTACTATTACCTGCTGAGCAATCTCTTTATGATGCTTCAGAATTTCATTCTCCGCAAGTTCTTCGTCAATCAGGACGAGATTCTCGCGAAGGTGAAGGCGAGCGAGGGCAAGCCTCTTCCTAAGTCGAAGTGGCAGCAGAGGCTCGAGGAGGCTCAGAAGATTCAGGAACAGCAGCTTCGTGAGCAGCAGAAGAAAAGAAGATAGATGATTAAGGAAAATCTTGAGAATATAAAAGGACAACTGCCATCAGAGGTT
>CAVCSJ010000187.1:0-2503 GCA_963604895.1 bacterium | reverse complement strand
TTCGAGCGGCGCGGCATTATGCCTCCGGGCGGCACGGGCGACTGCGCGGCGCCGAAGCTCCTGCAATACGCGTATCTGCATAATCTTCAGCCACTTGCGCTCGGCGAATTCTGGTACGGGCGTCCCCCGCTTCGCGAACTGCGCCTGCAGGGCTGCTTCTACCCGGCCTGCACCGGCAAGTGCGGTCCGTTGCTCGAATATATGATGCAAGGCCTTGATGTTGAGCCGAATCCGCTCGAGCGCGACGACTCCGAATTCACCGCGCAGCTCGTCATCTACGCGGACGATGACATCGTCGTGGCGAACAAGCCCGCCGGGATGCTTTCCGTGCCCGGCCGCACGGCGTCCAATTCGCTATTGACTCTCCTGCGCCGCCGTTTCGGGGAGGATCTCCAGTCCTGCCACCGCCTCGATATGGACACCTCGGGCGTGATGGTCTTCGCGCGCGGACTGCGAAACAAGTCATTGATAGAGAAGCAGTTCGCTGAGCATAGCGCTCGGAAGACTTATGTCGCGAGGCTGATTAGTCTGCCGGCCGCCGATGCGGCCAATCCAGGGGTAGAGCGGTCGCTAAACCTGTCGAGGGACAGCGGGAGTTTGGCGGAGGAAGATTCCGGCCGGATCGAGCTGCCGCTAATCGTGGACTGGGATGACCGGCCGAGGCAAATGATTGATTATGAGGACGGGAAGGAGGCAGTGACGGACTACGTCGTGATTGGCCGGAGGCCGAATGGAGAAATAGACGTGCGCTTCACGCCACGGACCGGGCGGACGCACCAGCTTCGCGTGCACGCCGCGCATCCCGCTGGGCTCGGACGGCCGATCAAGGGCGACCGGCTCTACGGCGCGCACCCGGACTCCCCCGCCTCGCGCCTCTACCTGCACGCCGAGAGCCTCACTTTCCGCCACCCCGCGACCGGCGAGGAGCTCACATTCACCGTCCCTGCGGAATTTCCGGAGGAGTGAGCCCCGCTACCCGGACTTGCCGGCCTGCGGCCAATCCAGGTGCGAGGGTTTTCGGGCATTTATGCCGGGACCTGGCTGCAGGAATGTGCGCAGCGGGGATTCACTCTTTCAGGGCCTTCCTGCAAGGCGTCATCATATCTTCGGAATGGGTCTACAAATGTCTTGGAAAATCCATCTTCTCGTGCAGAATGCGGACGATGCGGACTTTGGTCTGCGACAGCACGAAATCAGCCATTCTGCTTCCTCCAGCCCTCTTTCATCTCCCTGATGAAACTCTCTTCCTCGAAGTCCGGGACATCCGGGCTGGCATCTCCCTCATCGATTGCCGAGCAGAAAGCGGCAAGTTTGGTCTCATCCTCCTCAAGGTGGCGCAACGCAGCGCGCACCATCTCGCTTACATTGTTGTATCTGCCGCTATCGATGCTTTTCTTGATGTACGCATCATAGTGTGATCCCAGAGTTACTGTAACTGTCCTTGCCATAATAGTCATTTATATTGAGGCAAATGTAAGAAAAAGTCTTACAAAATGCAAATACCCACGACGGTAATGTTGATATTTTTTCAAAAAATGCGTAAATTTTACTTAAAATATTTGGTGGTGTAAGTTTTACACATTATATTTGCACCCGAATTCAGAACTGAGTTTTTATTCCGGAAGAAAATGAGGTTCTGGAAGTATAATAACCCCATATTGACATATTATGATTGTAGTCGAAAGTAAAAGAAAGAGTTTGGAAACTTTAGCCAAGAAGTATCCCGGAGCGGTAATTCTTGATGTAACTTCGAACAGCACTGACCGCGAGTTCGTGAAATTCTCTCCTTTTTACCCTCATTACGGAATTCCCGTTCCCGGGTCGCCTGCTCTTACAGGAGCTTGTGTGGAAGGGATCTGGCAGGGACTCAAGGTTTTCGAGAATGAGGGCGTAAGTTATGACACTCTCAGAAACGGGACTATGAAAAACATCAAACGTACCGTGAGAACTCACGGAAAATGTCTCGGCCATAAGTATGGAGACAAGATTCTCGGTTATGTCGAAGCCAGGAAACAGATTTATGTCCCGACATATAACTGGGTGCTGCAGAACCGTTTGGGTATGCTTGTCAGAAAGCTCAGAGATCTTTCATCCCGCGGAACGGTGATTCTTCTGGATTATGAAACGAATGGAGATGTGGAAAATGAAAGCAAACCTCTTTCCCACGCTTCTCTCATCAAGGCCTTCATCGAGGCCCAGCCTGAAAAGCCTCAGGCTCCCGGAGTGGAATATTCCAAAGGAATGAAGGTACTCCATGCAAAATTCGGCGAAGGTGAAGTGACATCGTATGATTCTGAAACTCAAAGAGTTGTAGTCGCATTCGCGGCTGGAGAAAAGACTCTGAGCACTCGAATCGCCAAACTGGAAATTGTTAAATAACGCTTAATCGGTAAGGTGTATAATTTTTACACCTTACCTTTACTATTATTTGTTATGCCATACACTTATGAATATCCCCACCCTGCAGTGACAACGGACTGCGTAATCTTCGGTTATGACCAGA
>CAVCSJ010000186.1:0-2539 GCA_963604895.1 bacterium | reverse complement strand
CTCCTTCTGGATGTCACTCCGCTTTCCCTCGGTATCGAGACTCTCGGCGGCGTGATGACCAAGCTCATCGACGCGAACACCACCATCCCTGCCAAGAAGAGCCAGGTATTCTCCACGGCCGCTGACAATCAGCCTTCCGTACAGATCCGTGTTCTCCAGGGCGAACGCCCGATGGCGAAGGACAACAAGCTTATCGGCGAGTTCAACCTCGACGGCATCGCTCCGGCACCGCGCGGAATTCCTCAGATCGAGGTAAGCTTCGACATCGATGCGAACGGTATTCTCAACGTTTCCGCTACCGACAAGGCTACGGGCAAGGCTCAGAACATCCGTATCACCGCATCCAGCGGCCTGAGCGAGGAGGAGATCCAGAGAATGCGTGATGAGGCCAAGGCCAATGAGGCTGCGGACAAGGAGGCCAAGGAGCGTATCGACAAGATCAACAATGCCGACGCTATGGTATTCCAGACCGAGAAGAACCTCAAGGAGTACGGCGACAAGATTCCTGCTGACAAGAAGGGCGCTATCGAGAGTGCCTGCGCAGACCTGAAGAAGGCCGTCGAGGCTAAGGACATCGCTGCCATCGACAGTGCGAATTCCGCTCTCGAGGCCGCTTGGCACGCTGCTTCCGAGGATATGGCCAAGGCTGCCCAGGGTGGCGCCCAGGGTGGCGCTCAGGGTCCTCAGGGTGGTCCTCAGGGACCTCAGTACGGCCCGCAGGGTCCGCAGGGCAACGGCCCTGAAGCTCCGGACGAGCAGTAATTAATTATCCCAATAAATGATGAGGGCTGACTTTCACGAGTCAGCCCTTTTTTGTATATATTTGTGCGTTGTATTTGACTTGAGATGAAAGTAAAGAAGACATATCCGATAATGGGGCTCGGGTGCGCGGCTTGCGTGGCGCGGGTCGAGAAGGTCGTGTCGGCGCTTGAGGGCGTGGCGAGCGTCAGCGTCAGCCTCGCGTCAGCCACGGCTCAGATAGAATTCGACACAGATGTGCTGAGTGACAAGGACTTGCAGAAGGTCGTGCACGACGCCGGCTATGAGCTTGTGCTCGCGGAAGAGACTCCTTCGGCCTCCGGCCAATCCTGTGCTCCCGCTGAGTGCGAAACCGGAAAATGCGGGGCGGGGGAGCCTGAAGCCGGAAATAATGAAACAAAATCTGCCAAAGCCAAGCCCAGCGCCGAGGACATAGCCGATGAGATGAGCCGCAAGGCCTTCAGGTCCCTGACACGCGATGCGCTTTGCAGCCTCGTGCTCTCGGCCGTCATAATGGCCCTCGCGATGGGCGGCGGAATGCAGGGCTGCGAAGCCCCCGGCTTTAAGGGCATAATCGTGGCGATTCTTTCCGCAGCCGTAGTCTTCGTCTTCGGCCGCCGCTTCTTTCGCAACGCCTGGAGGCAGCTCCGCCACGGCTCCGCCAATATGGACACGCTAGTCGCCCTCAGCATCTCCATCTCCTTCTTTTTCAGTCTGTTCAATCTCTGTTTCCCTCAGGTCTGGACTTCCCGCGGTCTCAGCGCCGACCTCTATTTCGAGTCCTCGGCAATGATCGTTGCCTTCGTGCTTCTGGGCCGTATGCTTGAAGAACGCACACGCCGAAGTACCACCGCGGCGGTCCGCGAGCTGAAAGCGATGCAGCCTGAGCGGGTGCTGTTGAGAGTGGGAAAGGTCGTGAGAGAGGTGGCTCTGGACACCGTGACCGTCGGGGATGAAGTCGTGGTCCGTCAGGGCGGCAAGATGGCAGTGGACGGAGAAGTGATAGAGGGGAACGTGTCGATGGATGAGAGTATGATGACAGGAGAGTCCCGGGCAGTGTCAAAAGCCGTCGGGTCAGGCGTCTACGCAGGCACTTTGTGCCTGGGCGGCGAAGCCGTCGTGAGGACCGTGAAGGTCGGAGGTGACACCGTCCTGTCTTCGATAATCGCGATGGTGCGCGAGGCGCAGGGCAGCAAGGCCGCCATTCAGCGCAAGGTGGACAAGGTCGCCGCGGTCTTCGTGCCTGTGATAATGTGCATCGCCCTTCTGAGCCTGCTGCTCTGGTGCGTCTGGGGCGGAGAAAATGCCTTCAGCCGCGGACTGCTTGCAATGGTTACCGTGCTCGTCATCGCCTGCCCGTGCTCGCTCGGCCTCGCGACTCCCGCCGCCATCATCGCAGGAATCGGCCGTGCGGCCCGTTCAGGCATACTCGTACGCGATGCCGATGCTCTGCAGACCGCCGCAGCGGTCAATGTCGTATTGGTCGACAAGACCGGTACATTGACCGAAGGTCTCGCAGGCGGGGACCGTCTCAAGGACAGTTCGGTGGCTGCGGTGCGGGATCTTCGTTCGATGGGGCTTTCCGTGCGTATGCTCAGCGGCGACAGTTCGGAGCGGGCGGCTGAAATCGCCCGCGAGGCCGGAGTGGATGAATATGTCTCTGAAATGCTTCCGGCTGGCAAGACTCAGTATGTCAAGGATTTACATACGCAAGGTCTAAAAGTCGCGATGGTCGGGGACGGCGTGAACGACAGTGCGGCATTGGCGGAAGCCGACTTCT
>CAVCSJ010000185.1:0-2543 GCA_963604895.1 bacterium | reverse complement strand
CCGCAGGCTGTTTATGATGCGTCCGTTGAAGCCATAAGGGACTTCAAAGGGACTGGTGTTTCAGTACTGTCCATCTCCCACAGAACTAAGGAGTGGGAGGCGACTATGAATGAGTGCCGCGCTCTCTGGAAAGAACTTCTTCACATCCCTGAAGGGTACGAGGTGATTTTCCTCGGCGGCGGCGCATCTCTTGAGTTCCTCTATGTGGCTATGAACTTCCTCGAGAAGAAGGCCGCATATCTGGACACGGGCGTCTGGGCTCACAAGGCTCTGAAAGAGGCCCAGGGACTCGGTGAGGCGTATGCCATAGCTTGTTCCAAGGATAAGAACTACAGCTATATACCGAAGGATTTCGAGGTTCCCGAGGATCTCGATTATCTCCACATCACCACGAACAATACCATCTACGGTACCGAGATCAAGGAAGACTGGGACTGCAAGGTTCCGCTCATCGCGGATATGTCTTCAGACATTCTCAGCCGTCCGGTGGATGTCAGCAAGTACACTATGATTTACGGCGGCGCCCAGAAGAACGCCGGCCCTGCAGGTGTCATCTTCGCCATCATCAGGAAGGACGCCCTCGGCAAGGTTACCCGCTATCTCCCTACGATGCTTGACTATCGTACCCACATAGAGAAGGAGTCTATGTTCAACACGCCTCCTGTATTCTCCATCTTCGTGATGAACGAGACTCTGAAGTGGGTGAAGAGCATCGGCGGAGTCGAGGCTATGCACGAAATCAACGAGAAGAAGGCCAGGACTCTTTATGATGAAATCGACCGCAACTCCCTCTTCGTCGGCACTGCCGCCAGGGAGGACCGCTCCATTATGAACGTGTGCTTCGTTATGGCTCCGGGCCGTGAAGAGCTTCAGGATGAATTCCTCGCCTTCGCCAAGGAGCGCGGAATGATCGGCATCAAGGGTCACCGTTCTGTAGGAGGCTTCCGTGCTTCCATCTACAATGCCTGCACCCAGGAAGATGTGGAGGCTCTCGTAGCCTGTATGCAGGAGTTCGAAAACATTCATAATAAATAGTGTCGGGATTATGAAAGTATTGCTCGCAACTCAGAAGCCGTTCGCAGCAGCTGCGGTGGCTGAAATCAGAAAGGTCGTTGAGGAAGGCGGCCATCAGCTGGTTCTGCTCGAAAAATATGCTGAACAGTCTGACCTCGTAGCCGCCGTCGCTGACGTGGAGGCTATGATCATCCGTTCCGACAAGGTTACAGCCGAGGTGCTCGATGCCGCGAAGAAACTGAAGATCGTGGTCCGCGCAGGTGCCGGCTATGACAATGTCGACCTCGCGGCAGCCACAGTCCACGGCGTGGTGGTTATGAACACTCCGGGTCAGAATTCCAACGCAGTGGCGGAACTCGCCATCGCTCTTATGATATTTATGGCCAGAAACCAGTTCACTCCGGCTACAGGTACCGAAATTCAGGGCAAGACCCTGGGTATCCAGGCCTTCGGAAATGTGGGACGCCTGGTCGGAAAGAAGGCCGAGGCCCTCGGAATGAAGGTTATGGCCATCGATCCTTTCCTTCCGAAGGAGAAGATAATCGAAGGCGGCGCAGAGCCGGCAGAGTCTCTCGAGGCCCTCTATGCTTCCTGCGACTATGTTTCCATCCATATTCCTGCCACCCCTGAGACCATCGGCTCCATCGGCTATGACCTTATCGCAAAGATGCCTAAGGGAGCGACTCTCGTGAACACCGCCCGCAAGGAGGTCATCGACGAGGCCGGTCTCGAAAAGGCTCTCGAAGAACGCCCGGACCTTAAATACGTCACCGACGTCGCTCCGGACAACCTCGCCGCTCTCAAGGAGAAATTCGGACTGAGAGTGTTCGCCACCCCTAAGAAGATGGGAGCCCAGAGCGCCGAGGCCAATGTAAACGCGGGTATCGCCGCTGCACGTCAGATCTGCGATTTCTTCGCTACAGGTTGCACCCGTTTCCAGGTAAACAAGTAGAGAGTTATGGTAAAAGTAAGACCTTTCGCGGCGGTCCGTCCGCCAAAAGATATCGTTACTGAGGTAGCTGCTCCGCCTTATGATGTATTGAATTCGGAGGAGGCCCTCAGGATGGCAGGAGAAAAGTCCCTGCTTCACATCACGAAGCCTGAAATCGACTTCAACCCTATGATTCCTGACCACGATCAGAAAGTCTATGACCGCGCGGTGAAGAATTTCCGCGACTGGCAGGACAGGGGCTGGCTTGTTCAGGACAGCAAGCCTTGCTATTACGTCTACGCCCAGACTATGGACGGCCGCACCCAGTACGGTATCGTGCTCTGCGCCAATGTGGACGACTATATGCAGGGCAGAATCAAGAAGCACGAGCTCACCCGCAAGGACAAGGAGGATGACCGTATGATTCACGTCAGAATTCAGAACGCGAACATCGAGCCCGTATTCTTTGCCTACAGGGACAACGCTTCCCTGGACGCCATCGTATCACGCTATGTCAAAGGCGGGTCTGAGTACAGCTTCACTGACGAGAACGGCTTCGGCCACGAGTTCTGGGTGATTGCCGACGATGCTGACATCG
>CAVCSJ010000184.1:0-2559 GCA_963604895.1 bacterium | reverse complement strand
TGGCCTTCTTCCACTCGGTGCTGGACTTGAGAGCCTCTGCCTGCTCGATGAGGGAAAGCTTCTTGTCCATATTTTCGTTCATATTGTCCTTATACTCAGTGTAGAACACTCGCTTCTTCTCGAAGAATCTGTCGCAGGCCGCGCGGAAGCGGTCGTAAATCTTCTGGTTATCCTTCTTCGAAGCGAAACCTATGCTCTTCCACTGCTTCTGGATGTCCTCGATCTCCTTGGAGAGGGAGTTCCATTCATTGGAAGTGGTGACTTCCTTCTCGGCGATGGCCTCCACGAGTTCGCAGAGCTTGGACTTGGCGACGAGGTTCTCGGCCTGCTTGGACTTCTGGCCCTCGAAGTAAGCCTGGTATTTCTTGTTGATTACGGATGTGGCGGCGCGGAAACGCTCCCAGATGGAATCGCGGTATTCCTTGGCTACAGGGCCGAACTCCTTCCACTGCTCGTGGAGTTTCTGGAGCTCGCGGAAGGCCTCGACAACGTTCTCATTCTCGGAGAGCTTCTCGGCAGCTTCGCAGAAGGCCTGCTTGGCCTCGAGGTTCTTGCGGAAATCGAGGTCGCGAAGGTCGCGGTTAATCTTCACCATATCATAGAACTTCTCCACATAATACTGATAGGAGTCGTTCACGTCTCTGAAGTTCTGGATCGGAACAGGACCGATGGCTCTCCAGCGGGCCTGGATCTCACGGAAGGCAGGGAATGTGGCGCTTACGTCCTCCTGCTTCTCGACGAGAGCCTTGAGGTCTTCGATGACGGCGAGCTTCTGGGTGTAGTTGTTCTCGCGCTCGCTTTCCTGCTGCCTGTTGTACTCGGCTCTTTCCTTCTTATAGTCGTTATAAAGGGACTTGAAACCCGCCTCGATGGCCTCGAACGGATTCACTCTGCTCTCGCCTTCAGCTTCCGGAGTCTCTGTCTTGGCCTCTTCTGCCGCCTCTGGGGCATCATCTTCGCCCGGTTCATCCACCTGGGCGCCGAGTCCGGCTTCGAATTTCTCTCTGGACAGTTTCTTGTAGAATGCGGATTTGATGGATTCAGCTTCTTTCGAATGCTTTACCCTCTCCATACCCTCACCGAGTTTCTGGAAGAGCTCGACGAGCTCGGACAGAGTCTTCTCGGCATAGTTTACGATCTCGTGCTCCTCCTCGGCGGCAGGGGCTTCCTCTGCTGCAGGAGCTGCTTCAGTTGCGGGCTCCGCAGGGGCATTGGACGCGTCAGCGGCCGCAGGAGTTTCTGCGGATGCGGTCGCCTCGACAGGCTGGGCGACCTCGCTCTGGGCTTTTTCGACCGTTTCTTCTACAGGTTGTGCTTTCGGTTCAAGTACATCTGAAGACATTTTCTCTTCAGGAATGATTACATCGCTCATAATAAAAGAGTTTCAAGGTTGAATACTAATTTCGAACATTCACGGGGCCGGAGCGGGTGCCTGAAGGTCTCGGAATATTCCTAACAAGACGCAAATATATCTATTTTTCAGTAAAAATGCTATTTTTGCAGACCAATAAATGTATATTATATGCGCATTGATATTCTGTCAGTAGTTCCGGAACTGCTCGAAAGCCCGCTCGCCCACTCCATCGTGGGGCGCGCCATAAAGAAAGGTCTCGTGGAAATCCACGTTCACAATCTCCGCAAATACGGCATCGGACCGCGTAAGAACGTGGATGATTACAGCTACGGCGGCGACGCGGGGATGGTGATGATGGTCGAGCCGGTGTACCGGATGATCGAGGAGCTGAAGGCAGAGAGGGACTACGACGAGGTCATTTATATGTCCCCTGACGGGGAGATTCTGGAGCAGGGCATTTCGAACGAGCTTTCGCTCAAGGAGAACATCATCATCCTCTGCGGACACTACAAGGGGATCGACCACCGAATCCGCGAGCATCTCGTCACGCGCGAGATTTCCGTGGGCGATTATGTAGTGAGCGGCGGGGAGATTCCGGCGGCGCTGCTTGCGGACAGCATCGTGCGTCTGATTCCGGGCGCTCTCACTGACGAGACCTCTGCGCTGAGCGATTCTTTCCAGGACAGTCTTCTCTCGCCTCCTATCTATACGAGGCCGGCGGAGTTCAACGGGTGGAAGGTTCCGGATGTGCTCTTAAGCGGTGATCCTAAGAAGATTAGGGCCTGGCAGGATGAGCAGGCGCTGGAACGTACGAAATTGTTACGTCCGAAGCTTCTGAAATAATAAAAATATTTATTAATACGTTTTTTGATAAATAATTTTGTAGTTTCGAAAAAGTGGCCTATATTTGCATCCAGTTTTTAAAACGATGTAAAAAGACACATTCTAACCAACAATAATTAACCTTCTTAGGTAATACACTACTAACTAATTGATAAAGCCCGCAGTGATGTGGGCTTTGTTATTTGTTGCAGGGCAACAAATAACAAAGCCCGTTAATTTCATACAGGGGAGAGTCCTCCCCTGGCCCCTCCGCGCAGCAAGCTGCGCCCGTCAGGAGCTCCGACGCCAGCATTATCGCTGTTGCAGGGCAACAAATAACAAAGCCTTTATCCTCTTTTTCTTGCTTTTGCTTCCATTTTTCA
>CAVCSJ010000183.1:0-2597 GCA_963604895.1 bacterium | reverse complement strand
CTCCCGGGTTTATGCCGCTGAGTATCTGGACTTTAAGTCCGTCGCTGCCGCCCAGTGTCACGTCTCTCTTGAGGAAGGCGTCATCCTCGTGCTGGATGAATACGCTGTAGATTCCCTGGCTTTCCACCACTGCGTCAACCGGGACTGTGAGTGCGTCAGTGGTTTCTCCTGTCTTGAGCCAGACATCCACATAGGCTCCCGGGACCGCGGCGCTGCAGCGGTCGAATTCGAATGTCACAGGAAGGAAACCCTGCTCGGCCGTGCGGCTGAATCCGAGCAGACGGCCCTTGTGCTCGCTGAGGCAGACTACCTCGCCGTCAGGCATTGCGAAATTGGCCGTGGCCACCTTCGGAAGGGTGGCGTAGTACTTCAGCGGGGCTTCGGCGCGAAGGGTCAGACGGTTGCCGCGGCTGATGACAGCGAGGGTCTCGCCGGTGGAGACGTACTGGCCGTCCTTGACGTAAAGGTCTGTCACGTAGCCGCTTGCGGGGGCGTTGACGTTAAGTCCGCCTTCGCCGTAGCCGCTTCTCGAGAGGGCTTCGTAGGCGGCCTTTGCCTGCTCGTACTCGAGTTTGCTCTGGTCGTAGTGGCTCTGGGATATGATGTTGTCCTTAAGAAGTTCGGTGTCTCTTATATACTCCTTCTCGGCGGTCTCGTAGGCTGCGCGGGCTTTCGAAACAGGGTCTCCGCCGTCTGTGGTCTGGGTGTTGATGACCGCGAAGGCGGTACCCTTGCTAAGGTAGCTGCCTTCGGCTATGGCCTTGCCGGTGAAATGGACGATTCCGGAGGTGCTGGCGGAGATGACGCTCTCGTCGCTCTGGGCCGGAAGGATGCGTCCGCCGACCTTTACGACTTCGGCAAAGGCTTCAGGCTCAATTACTTCGGCGACCACTCCGAAGGTCTGCTGCTTCTCCTCAGAGAATACGATCTCGCCCTCGTGTCCGTGCTCTTCGGCTTCGTGATTATGGCCTTCGTGCTCGTGCTCATCCTCGTCGTGATGATGGCCCTCGTGCTGCTCCTCGGCCTCTTCTCCGTGCTGATGCCCTGTACCGGCACCCGAACCGCAGGCAGCCACGGAGATACACACCGTGGCCGCCAGCAAATATGACAATACTTTCATAAGATAGTGATTTTTACCTAACTTTCCCGTTCACACGTTTTTACCTTTTTTGCTTCTCTCCTCTTTCACGCCTCTTCTTCCTCTTCTTCCTTCCCCCTTCGTGCAAACGCTTGCAAAGTTATGAATCATCACCTTTTCCGTCAATCCTCATTTATTGGGATGAAACTCCCTCGCCGCTGCACCGCTTTAAGCTGTGTTTAAAAATCAGCGAGGTCGGCCTTTCGGACCAGCCTGTTCCCCTTGCAAAGATCCTTAACTGTTCAATTTTGATGGCAATCTCTGTTCAATTTTGGGTGTCAGTTAGTATCTTCCCTCCAATTGTCTTTACGTTCGAGACTGCAGGAATCCTCTTTTTTGCTGCCATCAATGGTTCTGACGGTAAGCGTACCTATTATGGAAGACTGGTTACCATCCATTTTAATCTTTGCCTTCAGATCTTGACTTGTTATTATTCCACTAATATGATTAGTTATGGTGAAACAAGTAGGAACTGAACTTGTCTCGTAGTAGAAAGCCTTGATTGATGCATTTGCCGGGTAGATTGTAACAGTAATGTCTCTTTCCTCAAAAGGAGCAAAGAATAATCTCTCATTAGAGAGAGACACTCTTTCGGCAGGGATAAAAGTGCCCTTATACACAAAGACATAATAATCAACGCTGGCGTAAGCGTAACTCTCCTCACCATACTTATACTTAGCGATAATTCTCACGTTGCCGGCATCTACTGGCGTCACTGTACCGTTCTCGTCAACGGTAGCGATACCAGAGTCGGATGATTCCCAGAAGATCTTCCCATCTATTGCATCATCCGCAAGAATGTTTGCGCTGATCTGGAGCGGAGCGTCTTCGGTGGACATTATCAAGTAAGAAACTGTTTCATCTATATCTGGAACGAGTTGGATATAGTCGGACTGAATGTTGCTGTAGCCTGTAGACACCTTCAATACAACGGAGGCTTCGAGATCGCCATCGAAGAAATCGGCACCGAGAGCAGAAGGTGAGATGCTTACGGAGAGTACGCCTGTAGGGACGCCGTTGCCATCCTTATCAGCCTCAACTTTGGAGATTGGGAGATTCACGAATTCCCCGGCACTGGCTTTAGTTTGAGTATAGACGGCGCGGGCGGAGAGTGGAGAAGGTGTCTTATCTTTGACCGACTTGTTGTATGCAGTCACGATGCTGTCGGCACAGGCGGCAGGATAGACATCAAAACGGAGTGTCATCTCTGGAACTATTCCTATTTTGACACCATAGTACTTCACACGCTCTGCAAAGTCGGCATATTTAGGAATATACGTGATGGAGGCGAGGCTTTTCAGGGCTTTCTCGACTTCATCCATACGGCCTTCCAGCTTTTTGATGTCAGTTTCAAGTGATGTGACGCGTCCGTCGAGAGCTTGGATTTTTGTATCCACGCCGTCGATCGCCTTCTGAATGGTTTCGGTGATGGTGCCGTTATAGTCGTCGATGGCCTCCT
>CAVCSJ010000182.1:0-2647 GCA_963604895.1 bacterium | reverse complement strand
TTGTGGATGCTCTTGCTGTCCATACCGCTGTCCTTCAGGCACTCCTCGGTGAGGGTGGTGATAGGAGAGATGATGAGGGTGCGGTCCTCAACGTGAAGCTCGGTGAACGGATCCTTCGTGACGAAGCCGGCTCTTTCCATAGAGGCGTCACTGAAGGCATCCTGGTCTACAAGTATCATCGCGTGACGCTTGCACCATTTGGCGTTGGCTTTCAGAGCGGCAGGATTCATAGCCACGAGCAGATCGCAATAATCGCCCGGAGTGTTCACATCCTGACTGCCGATGTGCACCTGGAATCCGGATACGCCGGAAACCGTGTCGTGCGGAGCTCTGATCTCGGCAGGATAGTCGGGGAATGTCGAGAGTTCGTTGCCGTAAATGGCGGACATATCAGCAAAAAGAGACCCGGTGAGCTGCATTCCGTCACCAGAATCTCCCGCAAAACGAATCACAACATCTTTAGCATCAATAACTTTATGTTGCATTGCTTTTGTTTGATATTAGTTTTCTTTTAATTTTCGCCAAAGGTATACAATTTAATGCGAATTTGATACCGAAACGGCGAATATTTCATCAAAATAAAAGTTTTTACGAACATCCGGCCCGGTGCCGGATAATGAAGTTCAGGCGTTTTGAGATAAAAAAGGCTGAGCCCGGAGTATCTTCGGGTCTCAGCCTTTCTATATTATATGTGCAGACACTTTTTCTACTCTGCCGACTGCTGAGCCTGAAGCTCTGCCTGGAGAGACTCAAGTGTGCGGCCTTCAGCGATATTGAGGGCCTTTCTTGCTGCCGGTGTGAGGTCTACGCTCTGGGTGTCATCCTTGTAGATGAAAGCGCCTGCGTCGAACACATAGATGTAGCCGCCTTCCTTGGCAAGCTTGCCTATGGTCTCGATAGCCTTCTGCTGGATAGGAGCCATCAGCTGATTCTGCTGTGTTTCAAGTTCCTGGCTTGCAGACTGCTGGAACTCCTGAATCCTCTGCTGCATATCAGCGAGTTCCTTCTCCTTGCTCTCGCGGATGGTAGCGGTCCAGGTGCTTGCCTTCTGCTGATAGGTGGAGTATTTGCTGTTGAACTCATCGACCATAGCCTGATAAGTGTCCTGAGTCTCTTTGCTGGAGGCCATCATCACTTTGCGGGCCTCGTCCATTTCTGGCATAAGCTGAATCACCTCAGTAAGATTCACGTGTGCGAACTTCTGAGCGAAAGCTCCTGTGGAAAGGATTGCCAATGCGGCAACCATAAGAATTTTCTTCATATTACGATAGTTTTTAAATTATTATTACCATTAGAATTGCTGTCCGATCACGAAGTGGAACTGACTCTTCTTGGAGTCGGTGGAATCAAATCCATAACCCCAGTCGACACCCAGAAGACCGATCATAGGCAGATAGACTCTCACGCCAACACCCGCAGAACGTTTGATCTGGAACGGGTTGAACTCGCGGATATCCGCCCAGCAGTTTCCTCCTTCGAGGAAGGCCAGAGCATAGATGGTCGATGAAGGCTGCAGCACTACAGGGTAGCGGAGCTCGACCGTAAATTTGTCATATACGTTACCGGCATACGCCGTACCGTTCGAATTATAGGAAGTGGTCCTGAGCGGAGTCAGAGAGTAGTTCTCATAGCCGCGGAGCGAGATGACCTCGGAACCGTAGGTGCTGTAACCGGACATACCGTCACCGCCGACGAGGAAGCCCTCGAACGGAGAATAGCCCCATTTCCTGTTGTAATAGCCGAGGTATCCGAACTGAGCCCTTGTCATAAGCACGAGGTCTCCGACCAATTTTGTATATACGGTGCCCGAGAATTTCCATTTGTGGTACTCAATCCACTTGAAGCGCTTCTCGGTGCTCCAGTTGTCGTAGTTGATGTCTCTCCAGTTGTCGACTTCCGCAGGCTCGCCGTTCTCGTTGAGATTGCCCCAGTCCTTCTTGCGGAGGAGGGAGAACGGAGGAGTGACCTGCAGGGATGCGGTGAACTCGGAACCGGAACGCGGATAGATTATCTGATCGGTGGAGTTTCTGGTAAGCGTCAGAGAGTAGCTGATATTGTGCGATACTCCGTTGTCGAAGAAGAAGTAACCCGAATACCAGTTATGCAGGTCATAAGTCTGCCAGCCGAGTCCGTTATAGAGGACGAAATAGTTGTCCGGCCATTTAAGACGGCGGCCCAGCGATGCCGAGAAGCCGTAGATTTCCATCATTCTGTCCTTGTTGAGGATGTTCAGATAAATGTAGGAACTGGTCTGGCGGGTATAGTATGTCGACAGATTCAGGGAAGTAGGTCTCTTTCCGAAGAGCCAAGGCTCGGTGAAACTGGCCGTAAGGGCCGTGTAGTAGGTACCGTTCGTCTGGAAGCGGAACGCCAGGTTCTGGGCGTCTCCCAGAGGTACCGGCTGCCAGGCGTGCTTGTCGAACATTCTCTTGGTGGAGAAGTTGTTGAATACCACACCGGCCGTAGCCACGAAGGTTCTTCCTCCCCAACCGCCGGAGAGTTCCAGCTGGCTGGAAGACTTCTCGGTCACGTTGTAGACGATATCTACGGTATTGTTCACCTGATTCGGAAGAATGGACCAGCTCGAAGGCTTCATAATCTCCTCTGCATCAAACTGTCCCAGAGATGCAATCTCTCGGATGGAGCG
>CAVCSJ010000181.1:0-2702 GCA_963604895.1 bacterium | reverse complement strand
AGGGCCTGCACTTACTCGAAGTGAAGCCCTCTTAACTACTGCATTAAATCCTTCGAGTTAGTTCTCAAACGGAACAACCGACACGTATGATTTGTCTGCTTTCTTCTTGGTGAACTTTACTGTACCGTCTACCAGAGCGTAAAGTGTGTGGTCTTTGCCCATACCTACGTTTGTGGAAGGATTGTGTACAGTACCTCTCTGACGTACGATGATGTTGCCGGCCTTAACGACTTCGCCACCGAATTTCTTGAGACCCAGACGTTTGCTATGGGACTCACGACCGTTCTTAGAACTTGACTGACCTTTCTTGTGTGCCATAATGAATTCTTTTTAAGCGATTTCGTTAATTTTAATCTTGGTGAGTTTCTGACGGTGGCCGTTGCACTTCTGGAAGCCCTTGCGACGGATCTTCTTGAAGACGAGGACCTTGTCAGCCTTTGCATTATCATCGAGGACGGTGGCCTTAACCACTGCACCTTCTACGTAAGGAGCGCCAACCTTGATGTCGTTACCGTTTTCGATAAGAAGCACCTTGTTGAACTCCACGTCAGCACCATTCGCAGCCGCGAGGCGGTTTACGAAGATTTCATTGCCAGCTTCAACTTTAAACTGCTGGCCTGCAATGTCAACGATTGCGTACATAAATAAAACTTTAAAAAGTTTCAACCGTAAGCGTCCGCTCCTTGCGGCGGCTCTTCACGTGCTCAGCGGTCATAATAATCAGCCTGCAAATATAGGCATATTTTTCTTCCCAGCAAAAAACTGGTTTGAAATTAGAGGCTATTTTGGAAATAATTCTTCTATTTCCGCCAAACAGTCCTCAGAGAATCAGATGGTTGCCGTGTCAGGATCCACCAGACAGTCGTCCAATGCCTTACGGATAGCCTCCTTGTCCAGGTGCTGTCCGATGAATACGAGTTTCTGCATACGGTCGCCATAATACGGATCCCAGTCTTTCGCTATCATCGGATCCCTTTCGATCTGCTGCATAAGCTCTTCCTTAGGCATAGCGCCGAACCACAGGCCGGCATTGCGCAGGGAAATCTGCTTGCCCGCCTGCTCGAAGACATAGCAGGTGTCGAACTGATCCTGGAAATAGCAGATGCCCTTGGCACGAATCACGCCCTTCGGCCAGCGTTTGGCCACGAACCAGTCGAAGCGATTGATGTCCAAGGCCTTGCGGGCATAGTAGACATAGGTTCCTATGCCGTATTCCTCCACTTCCCCACCCTCGTGGTGGTGATGGTGATGATGTCCGTGCTCATCGTGGCCATCATCATCGTGGTCATCATCGTGGTCATCATCGTGGTCGTGGTGATGGTGTCCGTGTTCATCCTCATCATCTTCATCCTCATCGTGAGTCTTCTCGACTTCCTGAATCCAGGTGGCGGAACCCGCTACGCTGTCGAAATTGAAAAGATGGGTGTTCAGAAGTCTGTCCAGGTCGACATCGCCCCAGTCACACTCCACGATCTCAGCATTCGGCTGAAGTTCGCGGACTATCGCGCGTACGCGCCCCAGCTCATCCGGAGTAACTTCGGAAGCCTTGTTCAGAAGAATCTTGTTGCAGAACTCAATCTGCTGAATCACAAGATTTTCGATATCGTCCTCATCTATGTTTTTGCGTTTGAGGTCCAGGCCGCAACCGAACTCGCTCTGCATTCTGAGGGCGTCCACGACGGTAACGATGCAGTCTAGAACCGGAACACCGTGCTCGGTATAGCGGGGATCGAGCGAAGGAATGGAGCAGATGGTCTGGGCGATAGGTTCAGGCTCGCAGATTCCGCTGGCCTCGATGACGATATAGTCGAATTTGTCAGCCGCCACGATGTCGCTGAGCTGCTGTACGAGGTCCATTTTAAGGGTGCAGCAGATGCAGCCGTTCTGCAGAGCCACGAGGCTGTCGTCCTTCGTACCGACGACTCCGCCCTTCTGAATGAGGGCAGCATCGATGTTAACCTCGCCTATATCGTTGACTATCACCGCGAAGCGTATGCCTTTGCGATTCGAAAGAATACGATTGACCAATGTGGTCTTTCCGCTGCCCAGATAACCTGTGAGCAGGAGAACCGGAACTTGTTTTTTACTCATAAATACTGGCGCCGCCAAGGCCTTACCCCGCAGCGCGGCGCAAATTTACTAAATTTAATGATTGGTTGATAATGCTGAGCTGCGCTATTTCCCGATACTTTGATTTATTTCCATAACAGCTTATCTTTGCAGTGTTTCAGAAATAAAACAATGACATTCGATGAAAACGTGGTGGTGCTCAACAGCACTCCGATAAGGGACGGATTGCTGGTCCTGCATTGTCTGGGACGCAGTACCGGACGGCGCAGTTTTCTTCTGCGTGTCGGAAAGAACACGCGGACCTCGCAGCTTCTGCCTTTCAGCCTTCTGGAACTGTCCGTAACGGAGAATCCGCGCACCGAACTCTGGAATGCCAGGCCAATCGGCCTTAAATACCCTCTCACCGGCATCAGAAACGACATCCGCAAGAATACTATGACTCTGTTTATGGCCGAACTCATCTACAGGACAGTCAAGGACGGAGCCTCGGAGGAAGGACTCTACGACTGGTGCGAGAGACAGATTCTGACATTGGACGCCCTTCAGGCGGACTTCAGCAATTTTCCTCTTTATTTTCTGCTCTCGTTCTGCTCGGCGCTCGGCTTCCGCCCGACGGCGGCGGATATGCTGCC
>CAVCSJ010000180.1:0-2703 GCA_963604895.1 bacterium | reverse complement strand
AGCCTGTGGTCCTGTGCGTGAACAAGGTGGACAGCGGAGACAAGATCTTCGACACTTATCAGTTCTACTCTCTCGGCCTGGGTGAAGTCTGGAGCATCTCCGCAGCAAACGGAGGCGGCACCGGAGACCTTCTGGACGAGGTCGTACGCGTGCTTCCGGCCGAGACTGAGGCGGAGAACGCCTATCCTGACCTTCCGCGCATCGCCATCGTGGGCAAGCCTAACGTGGGCAAGTCCTCTATGACGAATGCCCTGCTGGACCAGGAACGCAACATCGTAACTCCTGTGGCCGGCACCACACGCGACTCCATCGAAACCCATTTCAACCGCTTCGGGCACGAGTTTATGCTGGTGGACACCGCCGGTATCCGCCGCAAGAACAAGGTTCACGAGGACCTGGAGTTCTACTCCGTGATGCGTTCCATCCGAGCCATCGAGCGCGCCGACGTGTGCATTCTTATGCTGGATGCCACTTCCGGAATGGAGGCCCAGGATATGAACATCTTCAACCTCATCCAGCGCAACCGCAAGGGCTGCGTGCTGGTGGTGAACAAATGGGACCTGTTCATAAAGGACAGCAACACGATGAAGGAGTACGCCGCGGCGATGCGCAGCCGTCTGGCTCCGTTCGACGACGTGCCGATCATCTTCACCTCCGTGATCAAGAAGCAGAGGGTGCTCGACGTGCTGAACGCTGCTTCGAAGGTCTGCGAATCTATGCGCCAAAAGATTTCCACGGCCCGCCTGAACGAGGTGATGCTCCCGATAATCGAGGAAACACCGCCGCCGGCGTGGAAGGGCAAGTACGTGAAGGTGAAATATATTACTCAGCTGCCTACGCGCTTCCCGGCCTTCGCGTTCTTCTGCAATCTGCCGCAGTACATCAAGGAACCTTACAAACGATTCCTTGAGAACCAGATGAGGGAGAATTTCGACTTCGAGGGATGTCCTATGCAGATATATTGCAGACAGAAGTAGTATCGTTTTACGGGTTGGAGAATGCAGATTCTCCAGCCCGTTTTCGATAACAGAATTTTAAGAAAATTTTAACAGGTTCCGGGTATTTATCATATCGGCATTTTTCTTAACTTTGAGACGATTATGAAAGATTTTGATTACAACAAAGCTTTGGAGAAGCTGGAGGCTATCGCCAAGGCGGTTGAGGACCCGGCCACGGGCCTGGACGACATAGATAAATATGTAAAGCAGTCCGAGGAACTGATCGAAAAGTGCAGGGCGTACCTGCGCAGCGTCAGGGAAAAGACTGAAGAATCCTTCGATTGACCAGGAAGAATGACTATGAAGAAAGTTAAGAAAATCTACGAAACCGACCCTTATCTGCAGCCGTACGCAGAGGCCATCGAGGCCCGCCACCGCCGGATCCGGGAGACGAGAGACTTCTTCGCGCGCGAGGGGTCGCTCTCGGAGGGCATAAACAATCATCTTTTCTACGGCCTCCATAAGGAGTCCAATGGTGACTGGATCTTCCGCGAGTGGGCGCCGAATGCCGTGAAAGTCTATCTCATCGGAAATTTCAACAACTGGAAACGCACTGACGCCTACGCCCTGAAGCCTATAGGCGGAGGCAGCTGGGAGATCAGGCTCCCGGCGATGTTCCTGCACCACGGCGAACTCTACAAGCTTTTCATCGAATGGCCGGGCGGCGGGGCCGAAAGGCTTCCGTCCTATGCCATGCGCTGTGTCCAGGACGACGTGACCAAGCTCTTCTGCGCCCAGGTCTGGAGCCCGGACAGCCCTTACGAATGGAAGCACAGGAATCCGGGGCGCCACGTCCAGCCGCTTATCTATGAATGTCATATCGGTATGAGCGGCGAGCGGGAGGGCGTTTCGACCTTCGATGATTTCCGCCGCGAGGTTCTTCCGAGGATAGCCCGTCTGGGGTACAACACCATACAGATAATGGCCCTTCAGGAGCACCCTTACTACGGCTCCTTCGGCTATCAGGTTTCCAATTTCTTCGCCCTCAGCAGCCGCTTCGGAACACCTGAGGAGTTCAAGGCCCTGGTGGACGAGGCCCACGCGCACGGCATCTCGGTGGTTATGGACATCGTCCATTCCCACTCCGTGGACAATGAGGCCGAGGGCCTGAGCCGCTTCGACGGGCGTGACGACATATATTTCCATACCGGGGCGCAGGGCTATCATCCGGCCTGGGGCTCACGCTGCTTCGACTACGGAAAGAACGAGACCCGCTGTTTCCTTCTTTCGAACCTCAAGTTCTGGATGGAGGAGTACCATCTGGACGGTTTCCGCTTCGACGGCGTGACCAGTATGGTCTACTGGGACCACGGTCTGGGCAAGGATTTCGGGAATTACAGCCTCTACTTCGACTCGGGCGTGGACGAGGACGCGCTCATCTATCTGGCCCTGGCAAACCAGCTCGTGCACGAGCTGCGCCCGCAGGCGATAACCATCGCCGAAGACGTGTCAGGATTGGCCGGCCTGGCGGCCCCTTATGAAGCGGGCGGCATCGGCTTCGACTATCGGATGGCGATGGGCGTGAGCGACCACTGGATCAAGTGGATAAAGGAGAAGCGCGACGAGGACTGGTCGATGGGGGAGATCTGGTGGGAACTGACGAACAAGCGCGCGGACGAGAAGACGATAAGCTACGCGGAGTGCCACGACCAGGCGATGGTGGGCGACAAGACCATCATTTTCCGCCTGATGGACAAGGAGATGT
>CAVCSJ010000179.1:0-2716 GCA_963604895.1 bacterium | reverse complement strand
CCTTCGCCTTGCGGTCCATAAATCCCTGCAAAATTATTGCCGCGCTGATCTTGTCGACCGATGTCTTGTCGCGGCGGTCCTTGTACTTCATACCGCCGTCGATCATCGCCCGGTGGGCGAGGACCGAGGTGAATCTCTCATCCTCAAGATGTATCGGAACACCCGGAAAAGCCTTGCGCAGGCACGGCAGAAAGGCGTCCACATCCTTCGCGGCTTCGGCCGGCAGTCCGTTCAGATTCTTCGGATAACCGATGACTATGTCGGTGATGGTCTCGTGCAGGGCGTAATTTTGAAGATATTCTATTATCTTTGCACTCGGTACGGTCTCAAGGGCGGATGCGAAGATACCCAGAGGGTCGCTGGCGGCAATCCCCGTGCGTTTTCTTCCGTAATCTATCCCGATGAGTCTGTCCATACAGACTGCAAATTTAGTTAAATCGAATGGCTCAAGCAAATAAACCTCAAAAAGTCAATATTTTCAGAATCCAGCTTGTGGACAATGAAACGCATCGCAAAATCTGGGGCATCAAGTTCTCCAGGATGGGTTTCATCATATTGATGGCCAGCTCTTTGCTGGTGATTTTCGCCATCGTCTTCGCCATCTTCGCGCTCACTCCGCTGAAGACCGTGATTCCGGGATATCCTGATTCCCACACCAGGCGCGCGGCAGTGCAGAACGCCATCCGGATCGATTCGCTCGAGAGCGTCATCTCCCGCTGGGAGCTCTACTCCGAGAACCTTGTGAAGGTCGTGTCCGGAGAGACTCCGATCAGCCTGGACAGCATCATCCGCATCGCTGACGCCTCGCACGCCGCCGCGAAAGACCCCGAGTATCTGAGCCGCCAGGACTCGCTCCTGCGTTCCGAAGTCAGTTCCCAGGAGCAGTTCTCCCTCACCCCGAGCCAGGAAAGGCAGCTGCCTATAGAGGGAATGCATTTCTTCTCTCCGCTTAAAGGCGTCATCTCCGAGGGTTACGAGTCGGTCATCCATCCTTACGTGGACATCACCGCCCCTGCCGGCTCCGTCGTGATGTCCGTGCTGGACGGCACAGTGGTGTTCGCCGGCTGGAACGACGAGTCCGGTTACACGATATGCATTCAGCATCAGGACGATATAATCTCCGTGTACAAGCATAACCAGAAGCTCCTCCGCAAGAGCGGGGACCACGTTTCGGCGGGTTCGTCCATTGCCCTGGTCGGCAGTTCGAGCGCCGCGGGCGACCATCTGCATTTCGAGCTCTGGTACAGGGGAGAGGCCGTGAATCCTTCGCAATACATCAGTTTCTAAGTCCTTATGAGCAAAAGAAGAATCGCAATACTCGGCTCTACCGGCTCCATCGGACGCCAGACTCTCGACGTCGTGCGCCAGCATCCGGATCTCTTTGAAGTTGAGCTTCTTACGGCCAACACGAGTGCCCAGGCTCTCATCGCCCAGGCCATCGAGTTCGACGTGAATTCCGTCGTGATCTGCTCGGAGGACAAGTACTCCGAGGTCGCGTCCGCCCTCCAGCCGAGAGGCGTGAAAGTCTTCGCGGGGATTGATTCGGCCTGCGACCTTGTCGCTGCGGCCAATGTGGATATCGTCGTGGCGGCGATGGTCGGATTCAGCGGGCTCAGGCCGACATTGGCCGCAATAGCGGCCCATAAGATCATCGCTCTGGCGAATAAGGAGACGCTGGTGGCGGCGGGCTCGATCGTGATGGAGAGTTCACGCCGCTGCAAGGCGCCGATTCTGCCGGTGGATTCGGAGCATTCGGCTATTTTTCAGTGCCTTCTGGCCGCGCAGGGCAATGCCGTGACGCGTCTGCATCTGACTGCGTCGGGCGGGCCGTTCCGCACCTGGGAACGCGAAAGGATTGCCGCCGCGAAGGCCGAGCAGGCCCTCAGACACCCGAACTGGACAATGGGTGCGAAGATCACAATCGATTCAGCCACAATGATGAACAAGGGCTTCGAGCTCATCGAGGCGAAGTGGCTCTTCGATATGTCTCCTGATGACATTCACGTCGTCGTGCACCCGGAATCGGTGATCCATTCGATGGTGGAGTTCGAGGACGGCGCCGTCATCGCGCAGCTCGGCTGCCCGGATATGCGCGAACCGATCCAGTTCGCGCTGTCGTTCCCGAAGCGCCTGAGTCTGAACAACCGCAAGCTCGACTTCGCGGCGCTCGGTTCTATGAGTTTCTTCGAGCCTGACAGACAGAAGTTTCCGGCGCTGGAGCTTGCAGTCGGCGCGATTAAGCGCGGAGGGAATGCTCCCTGCGCGCTTAATGCGGCCAATGAGGCGGCGGTCGCTGCCTATCTCTCCGGAAAGATCGGCTTCTACGACATTACTGACATAGTGGAGAAGTGCCTGGCAGGTATGGATTTTGTGGCACAGCCGTCGCTTGACGACATTTTCGCTACTCACGGGGAAGTGTTCGCCAGGGCTAAGTCAATGATTTAAGAATGGTAGTTATTTTTAAAATATTACAGGTTATACTCGCCCTGTCCCTGCTCATCGTCATACACGAGCTGGGGCATTTCACCTTTGCCAAACTTTTCGGCATAAGGGTGGACAAGTTTTTTCTGTTCTTCGATGCCGGGGGAGTCAGACTGTTCAGTACCAAGCAGACGAAATGGTTCACCCGCCTTTTCCCGAAGGCCGCTCAGGCTGAGACTGAATACGGCATCGGCTGGCTGCCTCTGGGCGGCTACTGCAAGATCTGCGGAATGAT
>CAVCSJ010000178.1:0-2719 GCA_963604895.1 bacterium | reverse complement strand
ACAAATCCTGAACCTTCTCACCGCATTGGCCGCAGGCCGGGAAATAGGGAAATAGATAACAGACGCGCCACACTCGGCGGTACTCCTGGTTCTGGCTTTCTGGAAATATTTACACCCGCAGATTTGCAGCTGTCCCGAGATTCTGCGTATATTCGCGTTCCGGGAAATCCGCAGAATGGAAATTACTTAGTCCGTGCGCTGTGCAGAGGGGACTGGCGGGCGAAATCCCCGCCCGCTTCTTCGCCGGGAACGCCTTCTCCGACTATCCAACTCCGCTTCTGCCGTTCCTTTACGCTGAAGAAAAATTATGACGGCCGTAAACGTCCAATACTGCCTTTCCCCTTGTGGTGAACTCGTGCTTGCCTCCGTCGGAGACGAGCTTTGCCTTTGCGACTGGAGCGCACAGCCTTGCGCGGAGCGGAACAGAAGAAGGCTTGTCAGACTCCTGGATGCGGAATTCCGGGAAGAATCCTCCACTGTTCTGGAAAGGGCAAAGGCGGAGCTTGATGAATATTTCGCCGGTGCCCGGACCTCCTTCGACATTCCCCTGCATCCTGTGGGGACTCCGTTCCAGATGTCGGTCTGGAAAGCGCTGCAGGAAATCCCATACGGTGAGACGAGAACCTACCTGGAAATCGCCCGGGAAGTTGGCAATGTCCGCGGCGTCCGCGCCGTGGCGCAGGCAATCGGCGCGAACGGCATCAGCATATTCATACCCTGCCACCGGGTCATCGGCTCGGACAATTCTCTCACCGGCTTCGCCGGCGGCCTTGCCGCCAAGACGAGGCTCCTCGCCACCGAGAACAAGGAGAAATATTAAGGGAAATATTTGGAAGTCCGGGAAATTGCCGTATCTTTGCAGTGTATTAATAAACTATTACACTGAAATAATGATAGAGATTAAAGATCTGGCATTCAGCTATGGGCCCGCCCAGGTGCTGAACAATATTACCCTCAAACTCGAGGAGGGCCGCATCTACGGTCTTCTGGGCGAGAACGGAGTCGGCAAGACCACTCTTCTCACCCTTCTCTGCGGTCTCAAAAAGCCTCAGTCCGGGGGCATCATCGTGGATGGTGTCGATCCGAGCCGCAGATTGCCTTCGACCCTGGAAAATTTGTATTTCCTCCCGGACGAAGCGATGCCGTATAACGACAGCGCGGAATCTTTTGCAAAATATACCGGAAAATTCTGGCCGAAATTCGATATGGACAAGTTCCGCGCGATAATGGCAGAATTCGAGAATGATATGACGAAGAAGATGAACACAATGTCCACAGGCCAGCTGAAGAAGACCTATATCGCCTTCGCCCTCGCCTGCAATGTGAAGTATCTTTTTTTCGACGAGCCTACGAACGGTCTGGACATCCCTTCGAAAGCCGAATTCCGCAGCGCCCTCACCAAGTACACCGCAGAGGATTCAGTCATAGTGATTTCCACCCATCAGGTAAGGGATCTTGAAAACATCATCGATCCTATCATCATCCTGGACAAACAGGATGTCCTGCTGAACGCAGGCATAGAGGAGATTTCCGAAAAACTCTTCTTCGACTACGGCACCACCCTGCATCCTGAAGCCCTTTACAGTGAGCAGCTTCCGGGCGGATTCATTCAGGTCCTCCCGGGCAACGGACAGGAAAGCCGCGTGAACATCGAGGCCCTCTTCAACGCAGCCCATCGCAATAAACTGTACATCAAAGAATTATTCAGACAGTAAAGCTATGAAAGATATATTCGATTCCAAAAGATTCGGCAGGTATTTCGCCTACGAACTGAACGCGGCCAGAAAAAACTGCATCCTCTCACTTCTGGTAACCTGCGCAATACCGATCATATATATTCTGCTGAAGATGCTGGTGACCTTCGATGTCGATGTGAACGGCACCAGTGCCGGTCTGAGGTGGTTCCTTGCCATAGTGGCTATGGCCATTACGGTGATATCTTTACCGATAAAGCTTTACGGCAATATCACTGAGCGAAAGGAAGGCTCCTGGTGGGCTCTTATTCCGGCTTCCACCTTCGAAAAATTCCTCTCTGTCTTTCTGATGACCTGCGTGGTGCTTCCGATATGCTTCTTCGGAATCTATTCGGCAGTGGATGCCCTCCTGTGTCTTATTCCAGGCTACGGCGAGCCTCTGGTGAAGCAGTATTTCAATCTCGGCGGCCACCTGTCCGGATATTTCGGAGGATTCTCCTCCTTCGGCCTCTTTCTGGAATTCTGGCTCAACTGGTGCTGTTCTGTCCTGTCCTTCACCCTCGGCGCAGTATTCTTCCGCAAGGGAAAAGCCTCCAAGACCATCCTCGTCATCATAGCTCTGGGCATATTGCTCTCTACCGTATCGGTATGGATATTGGGCGGAAGCAGCTTTGAAGACTGGGAGAGGTTCAGTTCAGATGAGTTCCTCAGCGGAATGCATATCACTCAGTATATTCTCTACATTGTCGGGTCTGTGATATTGCTTACCGGTATCTTCTTCAGACTCAAGACTATAAAATATTAGCGCCTATGGAATTCGACAGCAACAAACCCATATACCTGCAGATCGGGGATTCCGTATGCAACAAGATACTCCGCAAGGAACTTCTCCCGGAGGACAGGATTCTGTCAGTACGCGAGATGGGCGCCCAGATAGGGGTGAACCCGAACACCGTGGCCCGCTCCTACGAGAAACTTATGGACGCCGGCATCATCTACAACAAGCGCGGAATGGGCTTCTATGT
>CAVCSJ010000177.1:0-2725 GCA_963604895.1 bacterium | reverse complement strand
TTCCCTGAACTCCTTGAATTCCCTTACATTTGGCAACAGGCTGAATACCAGATCGGCGGCGCTTGCAACAACTATATGTTCCTCGTGCTCGCGGCTGACAGTCTGCTTGAAAAAGAATAATATAGCTTTTCAACTGTTGGGTGTAACCTAGGTCATGTTAGTTATTTGGTAAAGAGGGCGGCTCCAGGTCGGGATGGCTAAAGCCGCTTTCTTTTCATTAAGGACACCCGGCTCAGGAAACATCCGGTAAATTATTATGAACTATAGAAATATGAATATTCTAGCGAACGTTTTTCGGGGGATCCTTGCAGGTGCCCTGCTGCTCATCCCATTGACGACATCTGCCACTAAACTTATAAGTGTCAATGTCATAGACAAAGATTATCTGATGATTCACTTCCGCGACGGCGAAGTGCATTACCGTGATAACGCGACGGGCCCCAGCGCCTATCTTGGGCACTCCTTCGCTGAGGGCGATGATACGCTTCTGGTTTTTGGCGCCCGTCTTGACGTTTCCCTGGCAAAAGATGCAAGCCTCTGGACTGTCAGCTCACCGGACGACCGTCAGTTTGCCTCTCAGCACCCTGTCGCGGTATGGCGCAAGTCCAAGCCGATGAACACCGACCACAATCTCGACAGCGAACTCGACCACTGGCTGTTCCTGAAGATGCCTGAATCTATGCGGCAGGGATGTACTTATACGGTAACCATCCCTCAGGGCATAGGAGCGGACAAGTCATCTGCAAGTATATGCTTCGATGTCTGGAACACACAGTCCGAGGCTGTCCACGTCAGTCTGATGGGCTATCTTCCGGATCAGCCGGTAAATCACGCCGACCTTTACCAATGGCTCGGCGACGGCGGGCAGCGCGACTATCAGTCGTGGGAAGGTCGCAAGGTATTCCTTTACAATGTAGCGACAGGAAAGAAACACAAGGCAGGCGAAGTCAAGCTCTGGAAACGCTCCGCAGACTCCGAACAGGAAGCCGGTAAAAAGAATCTTACCGGAACCGATGTGTGGTCCATAGATTTCAGCTCCACCGCTCCGGGACGATACAGACTGGTGGTTGAGGATGTAGGCTGCAGTATGGATTTCGACGTCGCAGGCAATATCTATTACGAGCCATACCGCTATTCGGTGAGAGGATATTACTATATGCGCCTGGGTGAGCCTGTTATGCCTGATAAGGTATGGCCGGTACCGCGTCAGCCTCAGTTCATTCCTGACGAGGATCCCAAGGGATTCACCATCTATAAGACAGACCTTCAGCCTTGGCATCCTGAGTGGCGGAAACTGCGTATGGATGTGTGGGATGAACCTCATTTCAAAGATGCCGACTCCTCGCTGTTCTGGCAGCACCGTCTGCCAGGCAATCCTGTCTCCCTTAATGTGAAGGGCGGACATTCAGATGCGTTCGACTGGGACCGCCATCTGGCCCACGTCAGCAATATCTACGACCTGCTTCTGCCATATATCCTCTGCGGCGGCCGCTTCGATGATGACAACCTGGGCATCCGCGAGAGCGGCAACGGCATTCCTGATATCATCGATGAAGCCCGCAATGAGGTGGACTTCTTCCTGAGCATCCGCGACGGCGAAGCTTATTCGCAGGGCGTGACCAATCCGTCTCAGGACTGGACCGTTATGTTCCAGGCGGGATGCACCACAATGGCAGCTTGGGCCAATGCCGCCAATTGCGCAATTCTGGCTGAGGCTTTCCGCATTTCCGGCAATGAGTCCCTGCAGAAATATTACACCGCTGAAGCCATAAAGGCATTCCGATTTGCCGGCAGACAGGACAATCAGCAACTGGACGACAGTCAGAGTCTGGGCGATGTAAGTATGCGCGGACGTGATTTCCGCCAGATGGCCGCCGCCTTCCTCTACAATGTCACGGGCGATGAGCAGTGGGAGCAGATTATGGCGGAAGAAAATATGGTGACAGGCCCTGAATCCGTGATTTTCAATCAGGACTGGAGAAAGGGCTACTGTCAGCTGTGGGCGGCGGCGGCTTACATCACCTGTCCGCGTGAGCGCCATTACCCGGAAATTTACGAGAACCTCAAAGTCTGCATCAACGCGCAGGCGGATGCCGATCACGTGAACAAGATGGCATTGCGCCCGTCGCGGCGTTCCGCCAATGATGCCAGATGGCAGACGTCCGAGAATCTGGACCTGGTACTGATGGCTCATTATATCGCAACAGACGCGAATCGTAAAGCCCGGCTGCTCAATGCAATGTGCGCCGATGCAAGCTGGTGTCTGGGCAGAAATCCAGGTAACATCGTGGAGATGACGGGTTTGGGTCAGAGGCATATCACCGACACCTATTCCACCGGCCGTAATGACGGGGCACCGGGAACCCATCCCGGACAGACTCCGTTCAACGGAACCGAGACCTGGTCCCCGGGTAACGGAGGAGATGCGCGCATACTTCTCCAGCGCTGCTATCCGGAGTGGAACGACTGGCCGAAACAGGAATCCTATTTCAACCAGCGTTATATGTGGGTGAATGCCGAGTTCACTCCGCGTGAAACGATGCGCGGCAAGATGGCGCTTTATGCCTATCTGTACGGAATCAACAAATAGACTTTAAGTTACAATATCGAAAGAGGGCAGAAAAGCCATTCGCTTTTCTGCCCTCTTTCAGCATACCCTGCCAGATTCTAGTCGAACTGATGGCAGATGGCGGAGAAGTGAGCCTTGAAGTCGTTCCATTTGTAG
>CAVCSJ010000176.1:0-2783 GCA_963604895.1 bacterium | reverse complement strand
TGCTCTGCCGTCCCGCAACTACTTCGGCGCCATCTTCTCCGTGGATCTGTAGGCGCAGCGGGCTCGCCTCAGAATCAGGGGTGAAGAAAACGTTTTATTTCACCCCGAAGGTCGAAAAAATCAATTCGGGGTGAAAAAAAGGCTGTTTTTCACCCCGAATTTTCTGGCAAGGTGCCATTATGGGTCCTTCAGGTTGCGGCAAGTCCACGCTTCTGAACATCCTCTGCCTTCTGGATGTCGAGCTCGGACAGGCCGTAGCGGCAGAGAGTGGCCATCGCCCTCTTCGACGGCCAGATTGTGAGCGATGTGAGAAACGAATTGTAAAGCCGTGACGGCTTAATAATATATTAATAATTAAACATATAACCAAAGGGAGCCCGACTGAAACCAGCCGGGCTCCCTTATTGTTGCAGACTGTAAGCGCTACAGTTTTCTGAAGTCAATCGTACAGTCGAACTTGCTGTCGGAGTCCAGGGCCGTACAGTCGGTGACAGTCATCCTGTAGGTCGCGCCGGCTTCGAGGGTTACGCCGTCAGCAAGGACCATATTGCCGTCCTGCTTGAGGTACTTGGTCGCCTCGGCGGTAAGGTTTACGGTCTTGTACTCGACGCCCCATCCGGCCTGACCGAAGAATTTGAAGGACAGATAGTCCGTTCTCCAGCAATTGCCGACCATAGTCGTATCTTTCTCGTCAGCCACAGCTACTCCGGTGAACTGGTAAACACCCTTCTCTATCTGAGCGATAGTGGTGAGCAGACCGTTCTCGAAGCCGTACTGATTTGCCATCATAGGGAAGCCTACGCCCCAGCCCATAAAGGTAATCGCACCCTCATCAGCATAAGTGGCGCACTTTCCGTCCTCCTTTACGTGACGAACGACTACATACTGGTCCTTGATGTTCAGCTCGAAGGAATAGTATCCTGTGATGGAGTTGAACTTAAGTCCCTCGTTGGTAAGGGTGAAGTTGTCGCGGTCGAATGTCCAGCCCAGAGGATTGTCGATTCCCGAGTAGGAAATGATGCTGCCCTGCTCGACCTTCACTGCCATAACCTTGTAAACTGTAGAGGACATCTTGGTGGCCTTCACGCCGTTCACATAGATTTCAAGTCCGCTTTCAGCCACCTCAACTTCCTTATAGGATACCTTAGCGGCATTGATGCCGCCGGTGAGGTCGAGTGTGATCTGATAGCCTGTGCCTGCGGCAACGTCAGCGACCTTGATATTTCCGGAATCGTTCATCGTGAATGCAGGCTCGAGCTTGATGGAGGCGTAGTTCGACTTGGTGAACTCGGTGCCCCAGCCCTTCTGACCGAAGAACTTGATTTCGGAGCCCGAAAGCGACAGCTGACTTGGAGCCGCGAGGGTGAACTGATATACCTTGTCGGAAACCTGAGCCATAGGATACGCTCCGTCGGTGGTGTTCCAGCTCGGGCCGATCGTCGGCTTTCCGAAGCCTGAACCGATTACCCATACGGCACCTGTTCCGTCCTCGGAGAGAGTCTGAGTGGATGACTCATCCTTCATAGGCTCTACCTTGATCCACTGGTTCTCGGAGTCGTAATCCATCTTGTAGAGGCCGTCTACCGCATTGAAGGTGACCTTCTTGGCCTCAGTGTCGACAGTGAAGAAATCAGGATCGAAGTTCCAGCTCTCGACATTCACGATGTTACCGAAGTCCATCGCCTGTCCCTTTGTGAGATTTACGCAGGAAGAAATGGCCTCATCGGTAGTTCCGTCAGTAGGAGAAGCCTTGAGAGTGAGCAGATTGACAGACACTGTATAAGTTCCCGGGATGCTGGCTCCGAACGGAATGAGGTCTGTCTTCTCGGAAGAAAGGGCGGAACCGTCCCAGCCGAGGGTGATCACTTCCTGAGTATCACCGAAAGCCGGAGAAACGATAACTCCGTTCACATAGGAAGGGAAATTGGACTTGAGGGCATAGCAATAGTCCTCGGTCTTCTTCAGAGTATAGGTTGTGCCGTCCTCGGCCTGGAGATACATCTCATCGAAATTAGGGCGCTGAAGAGCCACATCGAGAGTCTGTTCTGTAATTCCGAGACCCACATTCTGGCTCACAAGCTTGAGCTGAGCCACACCGTCGGATACGTCAGTCATAAGAGGAGCTCTGAGGCTGACAGTATAGTTTCCTTCCTCTTTGGTTCTGACAGTAGTGTTTGCGACTTCTGTCTCCCCGTAATAGAGGTAGGCCTTAATGGTCGAGAGAGCGAACGCGTCATCTGTAAGATTCACATTCACACTGACCTGAGCACCCATATAGGTCGACTCGGTATAGGAGGAAATCTGCATTTCCGGGCCCTTGTCGGCCTTTTCGAAAGTCGGAGTCTCCGTGCAGGAGAGCGTCGCAAGAGCGGCCATTCCGAAGACTGCAACAGTTATAAGATTCAGTTTCATATTTTTACAAACTAATTTTTTAAACCATTATTTATCCATCCAGATGGATGAAGCTATGCACTTGGCAGGAATCTTCATCGTGGCCGTGTAATTTGTCGCACCGAAGACGATGGTCTGCGCGTCTGAGGACTTGTTGCACACCAGCACGCCGATTGTTCCGTCTGTATTCTTGAACATCTGGAGTTCCACTCCTGTCGGAGCCTTGTAGTTGGAGACGGTCATCCTGCGAGCTCCCGGCTTTACCACCGCGCTCGCGTGAGCCACGCTGTACCAGTGGGTGTTGCGGGTAACGGTATGATAGTCTGAAGACTGGATGGTCACGCCGCCCCAGCAGGTCGAACAGGCTCCGCCGTGAGGGCTGTGAGGAGAGT
>CAVCSJ010000175.1:0-2848 GCA_963604895.1 bacterium | reverse complement strand
CCGCACCCGGGAAGGTGTGCCCGGTGAAGTCCGTTCCGACCATAGGATTCACGTATGAAGCCGGATCGGCCTGTTTCACTGTCTTCGAATACAAAGGGAGGACCAGAAGAACGGCCAGGGCAGTTATAAGTAAGTGTCTATTCATAAATATTTTATGTTTTCATATGTGAATTCTGGGCACAAAACGGTTCAAAATCCAAAACCGTTTGAGCAAATATAGGTATAAATTTATTAGATTTGCAGAGGTTAAATCTAATATTCTTATGAAGTTCAGAAATCTTGCTCTTGCAGCAATCACGGCCATAGCGGCCATTTCCTGCGGCAAAGTCAGCAAATCCGCAGAAGTCACTGTCGGGGCGGAGAGAACCGCCGAATACACGGATGCCCTGAAAGGCAGAAAAGTCGCGCTGTTCTCGAATCAGACGGGCGTGGTGGGCGATGAGCACGTGCTCGACCTCCTTCTGAGGGAAGGCGTGGACGTAGTCACCATTTTCTCCCCGGAGCACGGTTTCCGGGGAGATGCCGATGCCGGGGAGAGCGTCAGCAGCAGTGTGGACGAAAAGACAGGAGTGAAGATAGTCTCGCTCTACGGGACCGGCTTCGACTATGCCGACAGCACCAACTTTAAGGATATCGATATAATAGTCAGCGATATACAGGATGTGGGACTGCGTTTCTACACCTATTATGTGACTATGGTGAAGCTGATGGAGAGCGCGGCGCGTTTCGACAAGAGCTTTCTGGTTCTGGACAGACCGAACCCGAACGGAATGTATGTGGACGGTCCGATTCTGGATATGAATTACCGCTCCGGCGTAGGCAGGCTCCCGATTCCTGTGGTCCACGGCCTTACTCTCGGGGAAATAGCCCTGATGGCGAACGGGGAAGGCTGGCTTGAAGACGGAATGAAAGTCAGGGACCTGAAGGTGGTGACCTGCGAAGGCTACACACACCAGACCAGATATGTCCTGCCGGTAGCCCCGTCACCGAACCTGAAATCGATGCACGCGATATATCTCTACCCTTCCCTCTGTTACTTCGAGTCGACCCCTGTCAGCCTGGGACGCGGAACCGACAGTCCTTTCGAGATTTACGGACATCCTGACTTCAAGGCCGAAGGTGAAGACCTCTTCTCCTTCACTCCTGTAAGCATGCCGGGAGCCAAGGAACCTCCACAGATGGGCAATCTCTGTTATGGACGCGACCTCCGCGACATTACTGACGAGGAGATCATCTCCAAAGGCCTGGACCTTTCGTATCTTATTGATGCTTATAATCATATCGAAAACCACGAAGGCTTCTTCAGAAGCTTTTTCGAACTTCTCATAGGCCGCGGAGACATCCGTGCGATGATCGAAGAGGGCAAGAGTGCTGATGAAATCAAGGCCACCTGGACTCAGGACGTGGAGGATTTCAAGGTCCTGAGAAGAAAATACCTCCTTTACGAAGAATAATAACCAATTCCAAGCGCAAATATGACTCCTGTAATAATTCTGGCCACCATAGCGGCTTACTTTCTTCTGCTTTTCATCATCTCCTGGGCGGTGAACCGACGGAAGGATTCCGACTATTTCGGAGGCAGGCAGACACCGTGGATTGTAGCCGCCATCGCGGCTATGGGCGCCCCTATATCGGGCGTAACATTCATTTCCGTACCGGGTATGGTCATCGACAAGGGATGGTCATACCTGCAGATGGTTCTCGGCTTCATAATAGGCTATTTCATAATAGCTTATGTTTTAGTCCCACTCTTTTACAAGAAAAATCTGGTCTCCATCTACGGCTATCTTGACGAGCGCTTCGGAGTCTCCACCCACAAGACCGGAGCGTGGTTCTTCTTCATTTCCAAGATATTGGGAGCCTCGGTACGTTTCTTCGTGGTCTGCATCGTACTCCAGAGCCTGGTATTCGGCCCGATGGGAATCCCGTTCGTGGCCAATGTGGTCATCACCATCGCCCTCATCTGTCTGTACACGGCCCAGGGCGGAGTCAGGACCGTAATCTGGACCGACACCCTGAAGAGCCTCTGCCTCATACTCTCCGTAGTGCTCTGCATAGTATTCATAGCCAAGGCATTGGGCGTGGAGGGGCTGGCTGCCACGGTGGCCTCTGACGACAGTTCAAGGATATTCTTCTTCGATGATCCGAAATCCGGCATCTATTTCTGGAAGCAGTTCCTCGCCGGCATCTTTATGGTCATCGCCACCACCGGCCTCGATCAGGACCTGATGCAGAGAAATCTCAGCTGCAAGAATTACAAGGATTCGCAGAAAAGCCTCATATTCAGCGTATTCACCCAGTTCATAGTCATCGCGCTGTTCCTGATTCTGGGAAGTCTCCTGCTTCTTTACTACCGCAGCAACATAGGCGATACAGCCGCCCTCGGGTCCAGTGACAATCTGTTCGGCGCCGTAGTGGCTTCGAAGGGTATGCCTGTGATAGTGGGCATCCTCTTCATACTGGGACTCATTTCAGCCTCATATTCCGCTGCAGGGTCTGCACTTACGGCCCTCACCACCTCCTTCACGGTGGACATTCTGGGCACTGACCTGAAGTCGGATGAAATGAAGAAGAAGCGCAAGATCGTTCATTATTCGATGGCCGTGATGATGGGACTCGTCATCATAGTCTTCAACATCATAAACAATCAGGACGCCATCAGCGCGGTCTACACCCTCGCCAGCTACACCTACGGCCCGATTCTCGGCCTTTTCTGCTTCGGAATGTTCTCCCGCAGGAGCGTACGCGACAAATGGGTGCCGCTCGTCTGCATCGCCGCCCCGATAATCTGCTTCTTCGTCAGATACGCGCTGCTGCACGGCCTGGGCTATGTGATGAGTTTCGAGCT
>CAVCSJ010000174.1:0-2852 GCA_963604895.1 bacterium | reverse complement strand
TGCTGCCGTCGTCCTCGGCGGTGTATTGGATGTCCGGACCCATCGGAACGATCTGGCCTGCACGCACATAGACAGGAATCCGCTCGAACGGGGCATCCGCCGTGAAGCTGCGGCCGCCCTCGACAGCCTCGCCGCTGAAATAGTCATACCACCCGCCGTCAGGCAGATACACCTCGCGGCTGCGCTGCTTGTACTGGTAGACCGGGCAGACGAGGAACGCATCGCCGAACATAAACTCGTCATCGACTGCGAGCGCCACAGCATCATCCGTGAAGTCCATCACGAACGGACGCATAATCGTGTAGTCGTCGAAGTGCGCGCGAGCGGCCATCGTGTAGATGTACGGCATAATCTTGTACCTGAAACGGTCGACGGAAACGATAGTCTGGTACGCCGGATCGTCTTCCGGAGCGATATTCTGCGGCTCGCGAAGCGGCCACTGTCCGTGAGCGCGGTACAGAGGACAGAACACGCCCCACTCGTGCCAGCGCGTCTGCAGCTCGCGCCACTCTTTAAGATCCTCGTTCACAACGCCTTTCGCATCGTACAACTGCTGCGCCGCCATATACCTGTTCTCCACGCTGAAGCCTCCGATGTCCTGGCCCCAGAACGGAATTCCGCTCACCGAGTAGTTCAGTCCGGCGGTGATCTGCGCCTTCATATCCTCCCAGCGCGTGCCGATGTCGCCGCTCCACGAAGCCGTCGAGTACCTCTGCAGACCCGGGAAACCGCTGCGCGTCAGCAGGAACACCCTCTGATTCGGAGCGACGCTGCGCTGACCGTCGTAGATCGCCATCGCGTTCACGAGCGAATAAGCGTTGAAATACTCCGTCGAAGTGCCCAGCGCGGTCGGTCCGCACAGCGCCTTGCGGTAGTCCATATCCGTGCAGTCGTGGATGTTAGGTTCGCTGGCGTCCATCCACCAGGCGTCCACGCCGAGCGTGAAGAGGTGCTCGTTCATCTGCTCCCAGAACATCTTGCGCGCGCCTTCCGCGTAGGCGTCATAGAACGACTGCTCGTAGCCGAGCCAGTCAATGACAGTGTCGCTCACGGCCTTTCTGTAAATCCAGCCGTTCTCGTCCAATTCCTTGAAATGCCCGGTATTTACATAGAACTTGGGCCATACCGAAATCATATATCTCGCGTTCATCGCGTGAACGGTGTCGATCATTCCCTTAGGATCCGGGTAGCGGTTGCGGTCGAACTCGTGGCTGCCCCACTGGTCGTCCTCCCAGTACTGCCAGTCCTGCACGATGTTATCGACAGGAATGCGCTTCTCGCGCATCTCTGCGAGCGTTTCAAGTATCTGCTTCTGCGAAGAATATCTTTCGCGGCTCTGCCAATATCCCATTGCCCATTTAGGCATAACCCGGGCCTTTCCGGTCACCGTGCGGTAGCCGCTGATGACTTCGTCAATATCTTCACCTGCAATGAGATAATAATCTATCTGCTGCTGCATCTCGCCCCACCAGCTCATTCTGCTCTGCTGCTCGGCAGGAACCGGGCTCAGCACTCTCAGACCGCAGTACGATACGCTTCCGTCCGGCTTCCACTCCACGCGGAGGGGAACCCTCTTGCCTGCCTCGAGATTCACCTCGAACTTGCGGCCGTTAGGATTCCAGGCCGTACGCCAGATTTCTGAAGTCACGTCCTTGCCGTCCACAAAGATTCTGGTGTAGCCCGCGTAATAAATATAGAAATGGAAGAGACCGCTCTCCTTAGGCTCGATCTCGCCCTCGAAGAGAACGTTCGATCCGTTGAAGTTGAAATCCGGAGAGTTCTTCACTTTCACGCACTTAGGGGTTTCGAGGAACTCCTGGGCGAGGGCCGTCTCGCGGCGGATGAGTTTCGAACCATCCGCTGCGACGTAAGTACCGGTGAGTGCTCCCGGCTCGCCGTTCTTGTCGTAGAGAGTGAAGACCTCGCCAATCTGCGCATAGTCGCGCGGGTCTCCCCAGCGGCAGAAACTGTTGCTGTCCCACAGGAGCCCGTAGCGTTTCGAAGACACGATGAAAGGCAGGGAGATTTTGGTATTGTACTGATACAGCTCCTCATTGCGCCCCTTGTAGTTCCACTCGTCAGCCTGATGCTGGCCCAGACCGAAGAAAGCCTCGTCGGCAGGGGAGTCGAAGGTCTGGCTCACTGTCCAGCCGTCACTGCCCTCCACAGAGATAGGCTTGAAACTCCTGCTGTTCTCGCTTGTGATCGGTGTCCCGTCCGCACGGAAGAAACTTACCTTACCGTCTGTGCGGCTGATTTTGGCAGTGATTTCCGGAGCGGAAATGGTTACGAAAGTATCATCTTTCGTAATCCTTGCCTTCGTTTTATTTTCGGAAGGAAGGGCCATCAGGGATTTTCCGTCGGTGAATTCCACGCCTGCGGGAACAGAGGAAACCCTGAGAACATTGTCCGAATACACTTCCACCCTCGTCTTGCCGTCAGGGTAGGAAACGGTAACGGAATTGCGGCTGCAGGACACCAGAGCGAGTGTCGAGAGCGCTGCGAGTTTCAGTATTGTCTTCATAAAATCATAGGTGTTGATATAGCTTCAGCGTCATTTCGTGCGGCCGTTCCGGCCAATCCCGGCCCGTTTTGGCGGCTTCGCACAATTTTACGGAACAAAGATATCATAAATTACTGAATCCGTCACACCGCGAGCATCATCGTACCATTAATGGATAAAAAAGTATTTGTTTAACGGGCGGTGGAGGTCTAACTTTGCAAATTGAAAGATTGGATTGTTTCAGACACTGAAACTGCTAAGGCTCAGTAACCAGAAAATACAATTTAATAACCAATATATGCTAAACACTCAACAGTATGAAAAGTAAACTGCTTTCGTGCCTGCTGAT
>CAVCSJ010000173.1:0-2892 GCA_963604895.1 bacterium | reverse complement strand
TATTTCATAGTGTTTCGGTTATTTCGAAAGGCTCAGAGTGATTGGACGGCGGGAGCCCGTCCAATCTAGTATTCTATCGTGCGCTCGGTGACGAGCTGCGGGATGCCGGCGGCGGAGATCCAGGTGATGCGGCGGATCCAGTTGCCGTGCGAATCGAAGATGTAGGTGTAGCCGTAATCGCTTTCATCCCAGCCTTCTACGGCGCCGTCGGTCGAGACGTAGCACATCGATGAGCTCATCGGGAGATGGCTGGCGTCATCGTAGGTGACGTAGCCGGTCGCGCAGGCGGGAGCGGCCTTGATTTCGAAGATCTGACTCCGGGCGTTGCGGATTTCGTATGATATCACGTCGGTATCGCCCTTCTCGTAGTACTTTGTTATGATGGTGGAGTCGGCGGAAGGACGGGTGTATTCACTGTAGAAGAGGACTTGACCTTCCTCGAGTTCTTCGCGGGCTGTAATGTTCTGACCGTCATTTGAATACTCTTCGCGGCGGAATTCCTCGGAGCCTTGCGCGAGGTTCACGACGGACTTTAGAAACGCGCCATCGTAGGAGTATGCCAGAGTGCGGACTAACTCGCCCCCGTCATAGGAAACGATTTCGCTCAGACGGCCTTCGGCGTCGTATATGTATTTGTCATCGCCGAGAGAGAACTCCTCTTCGGCGAATTTGTTAAGCTCTACGAGTCGGCCCCTTTCGTCAAATTTCGCATCGTATGCGACCTCGTTTTCAGCGATCTCTTTGCCTTTCGCGATGCCGTCGGCGGTCTGGACCGCTTTGTAGTGGCGGACGCTGATGGACTTTACGGGGCAGTTCAGGCCGTACTGGAGGTAAGTATTTTCGTAAGTTTCCATTTCGTCCGAGGCTCCTGCGCATCCCAGAGCGAGAAGGGAGACGGTCATAAGTTTGAGTAGCTGTGTCATAGTGAGTCAGTAGATTTTCTGTAAAGGTATGGAATTTTGAGATAAATGAAGAACAGAAACGTGCTTTATCGTTTTATATTGGAGCCGGGTACCAGAGGTGGGAGGAAAAGATTAGGAAGAAACGGCGCCATTAGCGTATTGGCGGCAGCCTTGCTGTGCGCGGCTGGTACAGGAATTTCTGCCTGACGGGCGAGGCTTATGCGGAAAGCGGAGGCGAGGCCGCACTGGAAATCAATGCGCGGTATAAGATTCCGAGTTTTGATGTGATCAGGAAGGCGAAGGCCAGAGGGATAAAGTTCACGTTCGGCACGAACAATGTCGATGCCGATTTCGGGAAGCTTGAATACGCCGTGCAGGCCATCAGGGAATGTGCCCTGACCCCGGACGACATCTGGTTCCCTTCGATGAGCAGACGCAAGGAACACAAGGCAGTGGATTACAATCACTTCGGTAAATGATTCCTGTGATTGTGGGGCGGACGGATTTGCGGATGATTCTGTAAATCGGGGAGCTCCGAAATGCGGGATTGGACGCGACAGCGGCCGAGTGAATATTGCCGGCGTCTCGGCAAACTCAGCGACTGCCGGCCGCACGCTTCGCGCTGCGTCCAATGCAGGTGGCGAGTGCGTGCGCTTCGGGAGTACATCGAGATGCCGGAAAAGTGCCTAAAACCGTCACGCCGATGTACTTGGGGACATCGAGGTGACGAAGTAAAACGTTTATCCGTCACTTCGATGCACACCGTGAAGAATTAGCGAGTGTTAACAAGCGAAATCAGGAAAGCCAAGAAAATGAAAATCCCACTAAAACGATTTCTCGGGATTTTTAACTGACTTGAAGAGGTCGAGATTCCCGCTAAAACGATATTTCGGGATTCTCAACCACCGGATTGGAATCCGAAAAGCCCCGGTCAGGTAGTGACTGGGGCTTTATGATAAGATGCTACGGATGGTTACTGCTTCGAGTCTGTTTTCCCGGAGGCGTTTTCTATTCTCTTCTCTGTGGCTTTTCTGTTGTTTTCCACTATCTCCCTGCTTCGTGCTTTTGAAGCTTCTGCATTTGCATTGAGACGGGACTTGGTCTGCTCGATGGTTTCGCCGTCCTTTCCGAAAAGTTTGAGGGTGATGGCATCATTGACAGAGGTGAAGCCTTTGACAATTCCACTCTCCATTGCCTTGTAGCCTTTCACTACTCCGTTCTCAATAAGGAGATAGCCGTTCTTTACTCCCGAGGCTATCGATTCGAGTTCTGTAATCTTGCTCATCGTTGAATCTTTTTGAAGCGTTGTAGAATCTGTTTTTGTCTGTGCGCCCGCTGCGATGCCCATCCCGAATATCGCCAGCATAATCAGTAACTTTTTCATTGTGATTTGTGTTTTTAATTCACGATGCAAAAGTACGGCGCTCTGCTATACGGTTTTTTACCAATTGCCGCAAATATTTACCCATTATTCCAAATTTAGCCCAAAATTACCCCCTTTCATTTAAATTTAATTACCTTTGTTAGAAATACTGCGAATATATGAGACATCGGATTCCTTATCTCCCGTGGCGGCAGGACCTCGACAAGGCACTGCCGCCGGACACGCATATCGGGGAGGACTTTCTCCTGGTCAACATTACCGGCAATGAGAAATACAGCACGGAGCCTTTCGTAACCGATGTGACCACGGGCATTATTCTCACACGGGGCTGGACAGTCATTTCCGTAAATATGGTGGAGTATAGGATTGAGGCGCCGGGAGTCATAATCATTCTTAAGGACAGGATCATCCGGAGTATCAAAAACTCCGAAGACATCGAAGGATTCTCACTGACAATGTCCGACAGGTTTCTGAGTATGTTCAGCGACCTTTCCTTTTCGGCCGAACTTAGGGGCGGGATATTCCAGAATCCCGTGCTGCAAATCGACGATGTGCGTCCGTTGTGTCTGTATAAGGAGGTTCTCGAGCGCTTTCTGTCTTCTGAAA
>CAVCSJ010000172.1:0-2897 GCA_963604895.1 bacterium | reverse complement strand
AAAAAGAAATCGTCCTTAGTAGGATAATCCGGCCAGATATCTTCGATGCTTTCGTAGATTTCGCCGTCATCCTCCAGTTCCTGAAGATTTTCTATAACCTCTTCGGGAGCGCCGGAGCGGTTAGCATAGTCTATAAGTTCGTCTTTGGTTGCCGGCCACGGAGCATCGTCCAGGCTGCTGGCAAGTTCTAATGTCCAATACATAATAAAAAATGGTCTAAACGTTACATTTTCGTTCGGGCGCAAATATATTGAAAAAATGACAAGAATGAACGTTTTTTCTTTATTTTTGCGAAGAAATCGAGCGACAATAATTATACCACAGAATATGGCCTATATTAAAGAAGACATATATGACAGCGATGTCACCGAAAAGATAGCTCAGCACGTACACGAAATACTCGCCCTGCTCGGCGAAGACCCCGAAAGAGAAGGCCTGCGCAAGACCCCCGAGAGAGTCGCCAAGTCCCTGCAGTTCCTCACCCAGGGCTACAGCCAGAACGGCGGCGAAATCATCCGCAGCGCGCTTTTCGAGGAGAAATACCGCCAGATGGTCCTCGTAAAGGACATTGAACTCTACTCGATGTGCGAGCATCATATGCTGCCGTTCCTCGGCAAAGCCCACATCGCCTACATCCCGAACGGCACCATCACCGGCCTGAGCAAAATCGCCCGCATCGTCGAGACCTACGCCCGCCGCCTGCAGGTCCAGGAAAGGCTGACAGTGGAGATCCGCGACTGCATCGAGGAAGCCCTCCACCCGCTCGGCGTCGCAGTCGTAATCGAGGCCACACACACCTGTATGCAGATTCGCGGCGTCCAGAAATCGAACGCCACGACCGTCACATCCGCATTCAGCGGCGCATTCCTCAAAGACGCCCGCACCCGCAACGAGTTCCTCAACCTCATTAAATAAGCGGCCGGCAAGCCGTCCAATCCAATCCCGGCCTGCGGCCAATAACACTATGACAGACCACAACCCCTCCTCCTCTCCCGTCACAATGGAGCTCCGCCCGGTAGCATATTTCCGCTCTCCGGTGGGAGGAAAATTCGGTCTGCCCCGCCAGGCTGGAATCGCGAAAAACCTTCAGGGAGAAATAATTCTGGAAGAAGAATGGAACTCCCCCGAGGCTCTCCGCGGCCTGGAAGGCTTCGATTACCTCTGGCTCATCTGGGGCTTCAGCCTGAACAGGGAAAGCAAGCCCGGACATCTCACCGTGAGACCTCCGAGGCTCGGAGGCAACACCCGCGTCGGAGTCTTCGCCTCCCGCTCCCCTTTCAGACCTAATCCATTGGGACTCAGCTCAGTAAAAATCAGCGGCATAGACCCGCAGAAAGGCATAATCACCGTCCTCGGGGCCGACCTCGCTGACGGAACCCCCATATACGACATCAAACCCTACATCGAATACGCCGACTCCCACCCCAATGTCCGCAGCGGCTTCACAGACAGCACCGCCTGGCAGCGGCTTGAAGTCACAATCCCCTCTGACACAGCCCGAGAACTCGAACAGACCATAGGAAAAGAAAGCCTGGAAGCCCTGAAGGAAATCCTGGAAGAAGACCCGAGGCCGCAATACCAGGACGACCCGCAGAGAATCTACGGGCTGGAATTCAAGGGGCACGACATACACTTCAATGTAGAAGACAATAAATTGACTATCACAGAAATAACGCACAAATGACGACACTGACACTTACCCTCCTGCTCACTGCAGCATTGGCCGCAGGCCCCGATATGATATTGGACGAAGTCCGCGCGACAACGCCCGACGAAGTCCGCACGAGCGGATACACGAACCCTGTCGTCAAGGGTTTTCACCCGGACCCGAGCGTCTGTGCGGTCGGCGAAGATTACTACCTGGTTAACAGCACTTTCCAGTACTTTCCGGGCGTGCCGGTTTTCCACAGCCGCGACCTCGTGAACTGGGAGCAGATCGGAAACGTGCTCACGCGACGCTCGCAGCTTGAACTGGACAACGCGCTCGCCTGGGGCGGCATCTACGCGCCGACGATCCGCTACCACGAGGGTATGTTCTATATGATCACCACGAACTGCAGCGGCCGCGGCAACTTCATCGTGCACGCAACCGACCCTGCCGGCGAGTGGTCAGACCCTGTCTGGGTGGACCAGGGAGGCATCGACCCGTCGCTCTTCTGGCACGACGGAAAGTGCTGGTACACAGGAACTACCGATAATTGGATCGTACTCTTCGAAGTGAATCCGATGACCGGCGAAAAGCTCAGCGAAGTCAAGCAGATCTGGCGCGGCACCGGCGGACGCTACCCTGAGGGCCCGCACCTCTATTTCAAGGACGGCTGGTACTACCTGCTCATCGCGGAGGGCGGCACCGAGTACGCGCACAGCATCACGATGGCGCGCAGCCGCAACATTGAAGGCCCTTACGAGGCCAATCCGGCCAATCCTATTCTGACTCACTGCAATATGCAGTCGCAGGGGAACATCATCCAGGGTCTGGGCCACGGCGACCTCGTGCAGGCGCACGACGGCAGCTGGTGGATGTGCTGTCTGGGATTCAGAACGCAGGGCGGAAGCTACCATCTGCTTGGCCGTGAGACATTTATGACGCCAGTCAAGTGGGAGGAAGGCGGCTGGCCGGTCGTCGAAGGCGGCGCCATCTCCACCGAAATGAACGTTCCGACGCTCCCTCAGCAGGCCGCAAAGGCGTCCAATAACGCCCTCGATTTCAGCAGGATGAATTCCTTCGGACCGGAATGGATCCATATCCGCAACCCGTTCACGGAGAACTACATATTTACAGGCAAAGCCCTGCAGCTCAAGGCCGGAAAAAGCCTGGACGAAAGGACAGTCTCCCCTACCTTCATTGGCCGCAGGCAGGAAGATATCTTCTTCAAGTCAACGACTTGCGTGGAAGT
>CAVCSJ010000171.1:0-2936 GCA_963604895.1 bacterium | reverse complement strand
TTCGAACTGACGAAAGCCCTTTCATTGCACGACGCCGCAGGTGCCGTGCGCATAGCCACCTACGTCGGCTCGTCAGCGAAGTTCGCGATGCCGATGGCGACGGCGGCGCTTTTCACGCACTTCTACCGCATCCTTCGTTATGGCGCTCTGCTCGCGCAGCAGCGCAATCCGTCGCCTGAAGACAAGGCACGCGCGCTCGCGGGCGTCAATCCTTACTTTTATAAGGAGTACGACACGGCGGTGCGCAACTACCCGCTCGCGCGCTGTATGCGCGTCATCTCGCTGCTGCTCGAGTACGACTACCGCGGCAAAGGCGGCGACGGAGGAGACGTGGACGGCGGAGAAGTGCTGCTGGAATTGGTTGTAAAAATATTGAATATTTAGAAAAAATTATTGCGAAACGATATTTTTTATATATTTGTCAAAAATTTAACAAATTATGGCATTGATAGAATGTAAAGATGTCTGCAAGAGCTTCGGCGAGAAGGTGGCACTCGACCACGTCTCGCTGGATATTCCTCAGGGAAAAATCTTCGGACTTCTCGGCCCGAACGGAGCCGGAAAGACCACTCTCATCCGCATCATAAACCGTATCACCATCCCCAACAGCGGCGAGATCATCTTCAACGGCAAGCCAATTACCCAGCGTGACGTGGAGAAGATCGGCTATATGCCGGAGGAGCGCGGCCTCTATCGCAAGATGGCTGTAGGCGACCAGGTTATGTATCTGGCGCAGCTCAAGGGTATGTCAGCCCGCGACGCTCAGCGTGAACTAAAAGTCTGGTTCAAGCGTTTCGGCATCCAGGACTGGTGGAAGAAGAAGGTGGAGGAACTCTCCAAGGGTATGGCACAGAAACTCCAGTTCATCACCACGGTGGTCCACAAGCCGTCCCTGATGATTCTCGACGAGCCATTCTCGGGTTTCGACCCCGTGAATGCCGAAATCATCAGAAAGGAAATCCTGCGTCTGCGCGACGAGGGAGCCACCATCGTGCTTTCCACTCATAATATGGAGTCCGTGGAGGAACTCTGCGACGAGATCGCCCTCATAAACAAGTCACATCTCGTGATAACAGGAGGCGTGGAGCAGATCCGCCGCGACTACGGAAACAACAATGTAGAGCTCGTCTATACCGACGCAGACGGACGCCACACCGAGGTGCTCCCCAAGAGCGTCGACGGGACATCTACACTCAAGTCATTCATTGACAGGGGAGTGGAGGTCAATTCCTACAAGGAACTGATGCCTCGTATGAATGACATTTTCATCAAACTCGTAACCGAAGGCAAATAGAAGGAGGACTGCATTATGAATCTGAACATCATAAACATCATCATAAAGCGCGAATATCTTAACCGCGTAAAGAAGAAGTCATTCCTTCTCATCACCTTCCTCGGCCCGATTTTCTTCGCCGCGATGTGCATCCTCCCGTCCGTCATTATGATGGGCACCAAGGAGGAAAGCAAGAAGATCGCCGTGGCTGACGCTTCAGGAATCGTCCTGCCTTTCCTCGAGGACAGGGACAATATTACCTTCACCGACTGCTCGCAGATTCCTGTCGATTCCCTGAAGAATCAGATGAAAACTCTTGGCTATGACGTGGTTCTGAGCGTTTCGGCCCTCGATAGCGCATCCCGCACCGTCACCGCTGAATCCTTCTCCGAGAAGCCTCTCGGAATGGAGATGAGCGAGTACATCGATGAGTGTCTCAACGACGCCGTGGAGAACTACAGAATAGAGTCTTACGGCATCGAGAACCTCTCCGAGATTATGGAGAGCGTGAAAGCCAATGTGCATCTGCAGTCCTTCACCATCGATGAGAGCGGCAAGGAGCAGATCTCCGCTTCCGAAGTCTATATGCTGGTTTCGATGCTCCTGGGCATCATAATCTATATGTTCATCGCCCTCTTCGGAGGTATGGTGATGAGCAGCGTCATCGAGGAAAAGGCCTCCCGCGTGGTTGAGGTACTTGTTTCCTCAGTGAAGGCCACCGAACTGATGTTCGGCAAGATCATAGGCATCGCCCTCGTGGCCCTCACCCAGTTCCTGCTCTGGATAGTTCTGACTGTCGCCATCGTCGGCATCGCCGGCGGAATTATGGGCGCCGATATGCTCAGCGCAGCCTCCGACAGCACCGAAATGATGAATATGATGTCCGACCCGACCACTACACAGGCCGTTCAGAGCATGCAGGACAGCGGAAAGTCCACCGTCCTCTCGACACTCGCAGGCCTGAACTACGGCCAGATAATCGTATCCTTCATCCTCTTCTTCATCTTCGGCTACCTGCTCTACGCATCGCTCTTCGCGGCCATCGGCTCAGCCGTTGAAAATGAAGGAGATACGCAGCAGCTCCAGCTTCCTGCCACGATTCCGCTGCTCATAGCGTTCTTCATCGCCATCTATGCATTCCGCGCTCCGGACAGCGCAGTGGTGTTCTGGGGATCGATGATTCCGCTGACTTCACCTATAGTGATGCTCGCCCGCATCCCGTTCGGCGTGCCGTTCTGGGAGCTCGCGCTCAGCCTCGTGCTGCTCATCCTCACTTTCGTGGTCTGCGCCTGGGCATCGGCAAAAATCTACAAGGTCGGAATCCTGATGTACGGCAAGAAGTCGACATTTAAAGACCTTTGGAAATGGCTCAAACAGAAATAATTATGAGAAGAATTCTAACCGCTGTCGCTCTCGCGTGCATTCTCTCCTCCACGCTCTCCGCTCAGGAGATCAAGTGGAAGAAAGTGCCTGTGACGGGCGGACTTACAGGGGTCACCGCTCCGACGGCGACCAATGTTTCCGAAGCGCTCGGGTCAGTCAAGGGCAAGACATACACCGCTCCGAACGGCAGGCGTTTCCGTGGCGGCGCGACCGCTGAAGCAGCCCGTCTTATGCTGGAGGCGCAGCCTCCAATGGCGAAAGTCAAGGAGGTCGTGGGCTA
>CAVCSJ010000170.1:0-2941 GCA_963604895.1 bacterium | reverse complement strand
GAGTCGATCTGACCGCGTTCGACCATCCCTGCCAGAATCTTCCTCGACTCTTCCGCACCCTTGTAGCCGTGCCTGATAACGTCTGCGAAGATATCTGCCGCATGGCCAAACTCCCCGATGGACAGATAAAGTTCGCCCATAATCTCAACGCCGTCGGTGCAGCCGTTCTTTACTGCTGTGAGAATCATTCCGTAAGCCTTCAGCAGGTCCGGATCCATATCATATTCGGACTGGTCATCCCCGCCGTTCTGCACCCAGGTAACGTTATCTATGCCGTTAAGGTAAATGAGACCGAGTTCGATCGCGGCACTGTTCTTCCAGTAGAAACTCTCCGGAGAATCATCAGTTTCAGACCTTATTATCTCCCTAAACATCTCCATCGCCCTCCAGATTCTCCTGGGTTCATCACTCATCCTCAGAGCGGCTGCAATGCAAAAACTCTCCTTCAGCGGATTGCGCTGCAATTCAACTTCCTTCGTGTTCATATTTCAGATGTTTCAATCTTGAGGTTAAACAAATTGAAGACTCACTCCTCCCAAGGCGGGAGGAGCGAATCTGCATAACTACTTTCTAAAGAAGAACGCGTGCTCCAGAAACCACTTCATCAGCCGGCTGCAGCCCTGCGTTTTCGGACAGATAAAACCTTTCATCATAACACAAACTTACAATCAAACTTGTACTTATCTTCTTCTCGTGACTGCCGTGGCGCCGTCGAAAGCGTCGTAACCGACACTGCAGCGGCGAGGGAGCTCGACTGAGCCGAGATCCGGACACCAGCGGAAAGCCTCGTCACCTATGCTGACGAGACTGTCCGGCAGCGACACTGACCTGAGGCCGGTGCATCCCGCGAACGCCTGGAAACCGATCCTCCGGACCCCTTCCGGTATCTCGACCGAAGAAAGTCCCGAGCATCCTCTGAATGCTCCCTCCTCTACCTCTTTCACCCCTGCGGGAATACTTGCGGAGGACAGATGGACACAACCGCCGAAGGCCGCCCGGCCAATCTTCTTCACGCTGTCCGGGATATCCAAGGCAGTCAAGCCGGTGCAGGCGCAGAACGCGTAGTCACCGATACGCACGACTGTCTCGGGAATGGCAATTGACGTGAGCCCGGCACAGCGGTAAAATGCCAGCTTTCCTATCTCTGTAACTCCGCCTGGGATCTCGATATGACCACAGACCTGCCCTTCCGCAGGAGAATCCACGCTACGGCTGCCGGCAAGCCAGCGCCACATGTACCTTGCGATGTCTCTCATAGCCTACTCGCTCTCCTTCATCGCCTCTATGGTCTTCACGCCTACGAACGCCAACGCCGCTAGCAGAACAATGCCGACAGTTCCGATCTTTCCGGACTTGGAGACGTTAGGGTCACGCATTGTCTCCATCCCACCCCTCAGAAGGGTGTCATTCCTAGTTTGAATTTCATCCATAAATTTTACACGTTAAATTATATATTATGCATATAACAACTTCTACTTTCGGCAGTGCCAGACCTACAATGACCGCAAATATAGACCGTCAGAGTGCAGAAGTATGGCACACACTCAAAAAACAATTTCCCGCTATCCCTCGTCAAGCTTCAGATCGTTGGGACTCACATCTCTGAACCATTCTCCAAGCTTTGCCTGGGCTTTGGACAGAACCTCCGGTGACAGGCTGTTGCACACGAACCTGTAGGCCGCCATCAGTGCAGCCAAGTCATCGGTAAAGCCTACCACGGGAACGGCATCAGGGATCAAATCCACTGGGAAAATTAAGTAACCGAGGGCGGCGATGATGACGCTCTTCTCCTTGACAGATATCGATGGATCCCTCAGCTCATAGTACAGGATCAGCGCTACATAGATCACCTTCGCGCCCACTGCCTTGGCCACAGTCTTGACCTTGGTCCAGAAGCCGCGCTTCGAGTAAAATTGTCTGTAATTTGTCTCCATAGAACAGTATTTAAAAATTTAACAAATGCCGCCCGTCATGGCCAGAGAGACCTGGCCCCTGGCCGGAATGAGACGGGCTTAGATTCACTTTAGCTTTAAGGTCGCAAGTGCTTTCATCATCGGGGCAAGATCCTCCTGTTCACTGCTCTTAAAGTAATTGAAATTGACGTAGTAAAGTCTGAGGTCATCCGTGCGGACTATCGTCTGATGCTGAACCAGGGTATCGCCGTCCTCCCAGGGATACTCGAAGGTGAGCGACAGGGCAGGATAGCCGGAGAAAGTTGTACTGTCGACAGCTGAAACGCTCACCTCGTAGTCACTCCTGCTGAAGGCAGAAAGTTCCGCGAAGAAGCGAAGATCGCTGTCAAAAGCCATTCTGGAGAGTACAATATGTATCCACGGCAGAGCTTCTGCAGAGTCCACAGGGAGGATGTCCAGTTCATTGGCTGCGAGCGCGTCAGGTATGTCAGTTCGGTAATCCGCGAAGTTGTCCACACCATACTTGAACTCACCCAGCACTTCATAATCAGAAGGGTAGTCTATTATCAGGTATTCGTTTCTATACGTGCGCCACCCATCAGAATCGCTGTGCCTCTGAAAACAATCGTAAAAAGACAATATCAGGCAGCTCAACAAGGCTACAAGTATGCTTGTTATTCTTCTCATTACCATGTCAGTTATGTTCAACTCCAGTTTGTCGTTCTTTTTCTTCCGCGCGACACGACTCTGCAAGCATACCTTCGCAGTCAGTAGAACCGTACTTCCTGGCAAGGAGCAGTAGCTCGCGGGCCTTCTCAACATCCGGCTCGACTTCCCATCTGGGATCGAATTCTTCACCTTCTTCACAGCCTGCAGCATCTATTCCCACGGTGTAGAGATGAGCGAGCTGAACTGCCACCTGCATCTTCGCTGCTAGGCATTCCTTTGTCCCGTCGTCTGGCAACCCGAGTACTACATTTAGAAGCTTAAACGCTTTATAAAGTTTGCGGGACTCCCCGCTGTTCATG
>CAVCSJ010000169.1:0-2995 GCA_963604895.1 bacterium | reverse complement strand
TCAGGAAAGAGCGGGCACGCGAAGATAGGCTTCGCGGCCAATTAGCAAGCGGCCGGCCTTGCGGCCAATAATGAATAATGTCCCCGGAAAATACCGGAGCAATAGGAATATGACGACATCAAAATTTATGGATATGAAAAAGATACTTATTCTCATGGCGGCTGCGCTGGTGGCGCTGGCTCCATTGGCCGCAAGGCCGAAAAACAACTCCCGCGACGCGAAGAAGAATGCCGCCGCGGCGGCGAAGCTTCTCAGGCGGGAAGGCTTCAGGACTCTCGAGCTCGGCAATCCGGAGTCGAGCCTGGAGAAGTATTTCCTCAAGGTGAACGAAGGCTGCCGGCAGATCGTCGGCACGGCGGAGAACTGCGTCAGCCTCAATCTCGCGAAGATTACGGCGCTCACTAACGCAGCGAACGAATACGCCACCACTTCCGGCGGCGTGGTCAAGGGCAGAATCGTCTCGAGCGCGTCATCGCTGACCGGGCAGCAGATAGACAACATCGTCGCCTCGTACGAGCGTCTGGTTCAGGCCAGGATAAGCGGCGAGCTGGTTCCGTGCGTCATCGCCTACAGGACCGACAAGGGCCGCACCTCGGTCCGGGCCTACTGTCTGGTGGACATTCCTTCGGCTCTGAAGGCCAGGAAAGCCGCCCTCGAAACGGCGCTTGCCGAGCAGAGCCTCGCCGAGCAGTACGGCTCCCAGGTCTCCGACTGGATTGCCGAGGGGTTCGACGGGATGTAATTGACGAGAGTCGCCTGTTTCTGGGGATTTGGTTGAAAAAAAAGGTCTGTTTTCGACCAAATCCCATTTCATTTATAAGTGGTAAAAGAATCCCGCGTTATTTCAACCGTTTCTGTTCGCAGAAGCATTTCGTTGAAAATACGCGGGATTCTTCAACCGTTCACAACCCTGAAGATGATGCTGGACTTGCGGAGGCGGACGGAGTCCAGCACGGACATTATGTCGAAGAGTTCGGCGTCTATCCGCGCCTCATTCAGATAGGCGTACTCGATACGCAATTGGACGTGCTCGCAGAGCGCGCCCCTGGCCATCTCCACGCTCGCCTCGCCCTTCTGCACGCGGGCGCCGTGCACCCAGGCAGTGCCATCGAAGTAGCTGAAGTCGAGCTGCGCGACACTCTTCCCCCTGCAGGTGAAGCGCAGGGCAAGCGTCTGTCCGCTGCGTCCGACGCACCTGACCTCGAGTCCCTCCAGCAGGTCGTTCACCTCCTCAGGGATGAGGTTCATCAGGATGCGTCCCTGAGAGTCCTTCGCCTCGGCCGGACGGCGGAGGGAGCGGACCAGAGTGTAGGACCACCAGTGGCAGCGCAGCGCATCCCCGATGCGTCCCTCGCGTTCAGCCTTCACGGCCTCGCGCTCGTATTCGACGGCGCGGTCCCGCCGGTCTGCGAAGACGGCGTCCAGCTCATCCTCGCGAATCCACCTGACCACGTGCGCGCGGCGGCCTGTCTTCAGAACCATCCTGTGAGTGTTCGAGAGCGTCGCACCGGAATAGGAGCGAAGAGTGCTGCTCAGCTCCACGCTGCTCTCGCTCCCGCGCGTGCCGGTCCTCTGCTGCTCCACCTGGCGGAAGTCGCTGCTCACCGTGACCGTAATCCTGCTGACCAGTGCGGAAAGCGCCTGGCGGTCAGCCTCTTCCACGCTCGTGCCCCAGCCTTCGGCCCAGATGTTGCGCCGGTCGGACGTCACGTCCGACCAATCCTGGCTTCTCCCTCCGGGGCAGGCCGTCAGCAGAAGCGCCACAAGTATGATAATTCTTTTCATAACACATTAATATACCGACAAATCAGCCGGTTATTTCTCAATGATAATAGAAATTTTCCGGACACTGCGCGGTATATATATGTGTGAAAAAGATAGCGTGCATATTGGCCTCGATGCTGCTCTGCGCATTGGCGGCAGCCCAGAGGGTAAGCGTGACCGACTTTCAGCGGTGTGATCCTGACGAGTCGGAGCTCTTAAGGAGCGAAGCGACCGGAGGGGTCTGGGGAGTACGCTCCCCAGTATCCCGAAAGGGAAAGGCTGACTGTTCAGTCAGCTCGCTGGGCTTGCGGTCGGCACACCTCGATCCTTCGGGCAACATCTGCGCGCAGATACGCGTCAAGACGCCGCTCAAGGGCTGGACCTTCGAGGCGGGGATGGCCGGAATCGAGGACGTCCGCCAGGAGCAGGGCGCCGTCATCCTGTATGTACCCTCATATGCTCACACGCTTTCCTTCAGCCACCCCGACGTCGGCTCGCTCCGGAACTGGAGCATCCCGCAGACGCTGCAGCCCGGCTGCACTTATTCTCTTACGCTCCACGTGGGCGCGACCGCCGCACCGAAGAGGGTGAACACCATACGGGTGAGCGAAACTCGGGTGGCAGTGCAGAAGACTTCGGCAGCGGCGACCGGGGCCACAAGCTCATCGTCATCACAATCGTCACAGTCGTCGCGCTCGAGCGTGGCATTGACAGCTTCGAAGCAACTGGCGGCTGCTTCATTGGACGGCGCGCCCGCGCGTCCGTCCAATCAGCTCACCCGTAAGAAGGATTACTGCGAGCGCTTTGTCGACCTGTATAGCGGCTACACGGTCTCGACACGCGGGGACGGGGCGAAGGGACTGGCCTTGGGACTGCAGTACTGCCTTTACGAGGACCAGGCCGGAGCGTACGTCTCGCTGGGAATGGCCGGCGAAGAGAGCTGGACCGCGTTCCTCGGAGTCGGGGCACGTCCCTACTTCAACAGGACCGCCTCAAACTTCGACTTCCAGGTCTACGGGGGCCTCGGTCTTGTGGACCTGAAGAATGTGGCGGCGGAAATCGGAGTGAGGGCCGCGTGGAAGAGAAATCATTCCCTTAGCCTCTGGGACGTCGGGGTCGGCTGTCAGGTATGGCGGGGCTGCGTGACGCCGACTGTCAGCCTGGGCTTCGCCATCTGGGGCATCCCCGTCCTCGTCTCACTCGGGGTTGTCGCCTGCGGGATATGACGATG
>CAVCSJ010000168.1:0-3027 GCA_963604895.1 bacterium | reverse complement strand
AAAAGGCACGCGCCAGCGTGGCTAATCTCCTCCCTAGCAGAGCACTCGCCCCCGCACCATTCCTGCTAGGGAATAGCATACCATAAAAATCATTATCTTTGAAAAAATAAACCACAAGAGATATGACCAGAATACTGACCACGATTGCGGCCCTGCTCGTCAGCGCAGGACTGTCGGCGCAGACCTTCACTGAATGGAAGGACGCAAGCGTCAATGAAATTAACCGTGCACCTATACACAGCCACTACTTCGCATACACCGGCGAAAACGAAGCCGCAAATGCTCCCGAGCAAGCCTCGAACTATATGAGCCTGAACGGCTTGTGGAAATTCTGCTGGGTACGCGACGCAGATCAGCGTCCCACCGGTTTCTGGGGCAAAGACTTCAACGACAGGAGCTGGGACGAAATACAGGTTCCCGGCATCTGGGAAAAGAACGGCTACGGAGACCCGCTCTACCTCAACATCGGCTATGCCTGGCGCAGCTGGTACAAGAACAATCCCCCGATCCCTCCGACACTGAACAACCACGTCGGCACCTACCGTCAGAGCTTCACCGTTCCGGCCGACTGGAAAGGCAAGGACATCTTCGTGCATTTCGGTTCCGTAACCTCCTGCATCTACCTCTGGGTGAACGGCAAATTCGTAGGCTACAGCGAGGACAGCAAACTCGAAGCCGAGTTTGATCTCACGAAATACCTGCGTCCGGGCGAGGAAAACCTCTTCGCGTTCCAGGTATTCCGCTGGTGCGACGGCACTTACCTCGAAGACCAGGACTTCTTCCGTCTGAGCGGCGTGGCCCGCGACAGCTATCTCTACGCACGTCCGAAGCAGCGCATCGCAGACATCCGCGTGACTCCCGACCTCGACGAGAATTACAAGGACGGAAGCCTGAACGTAAAGCTCAGCCTTCCGGTCAGTTCAGAGGTATCGCTCACCCTGACCGACGCCGAAGGCAAGCAGATAACAGCCACTACGGTAAAGGGCAAGGGCGATGTCACCGCCACTCTCAACGTCAGCGACCCGCACAAATGGACCTCCGAAACCCCATACCTCTACAAACTCACCGCAACCCTCACAAATAAGGGCGAGGTAAAGGAAATCATCCCTGTGAACGTCGGTTTCCGCAAAGTGGAAATCCGTGACGCTCAGCTGCTTGTGAACGGCCAACCCGTGCTCATAAAGGGCGCCAACCGCCACGAAATGGACCCTGACGGAGGGTATCTGATCTCCCGCGAACGTATGCTCCAGGACGTAACCATTCTGAAGAAATTCAACTTCAACGCAGTCCGCACCTGCCACTACCCTGACGACAGCTACTTCTACGACCTGTGCGACCGCTACGGCATCTATATGGTGGCTGAAGCCAATGTCGAAAGCCACGGAATGGGCTATGGCGAGGAGGCCCTGGGCAAGGACAAGCGCTTCGAAAAAGCCATAGTGGAACGCAACGACCGCAATGTGGCCCGCAACTTCAACCATCCGTCCGTCATCATCTGGTCGCTCGGCAACGAGAGCGGCTACGGCGACAACTTCGACAAAGCCTACGATCTGATAAAAGGCCAGGACGCAAGCCGTCCTGTCCAATACGAACGTGCCGAATACGACGGCAAGACCGACATCTTCTGCCCGATGTACGCATCGCCTGAGTACTGCGAGGAATACGCCACCAATCCGAATACAGATAAAGTCCTGATACAGTGTGAGTACGCCCACGCGATGGGTAATTCCGAGGGCGGATTCAAGGAGTATTGGGACATCATCCGCAAATACCCTAAATACCAGGGCGGATTCATCTGGGATTTCATCGATCAGGGCCAGAGATGGACAGGAAAGAACGGGGCGATGATCTACGCCTATGGAGGCGACTTCAACAGCGGCGACCCTCACGACTTCAATTTCTGCGACAACGGTCTCATCAGTCCCGACCGCGTTCCGAACCCTCATATGTATGAGGTGGGCTACGTTCAGCAGGACATCTGGACCAGTCTGAAGGGCGGCAACAAGATAGAAATCTACAACGAATACTTCTTCACCGACCTCGGAGGAAAATTCGACCTGCATTGGACGCTGCTCAGGGACGGGCGCGCGGAGCGCAGCGGAGTCGTGGCCGTTCCGGCAGCGGCCCCTCAGAAAACGGCTGAACTGACTCTTCCGCTCGGCGAGACGGACGGCGAGAGCGAATGGCTGCTGAATGTCGAGTACGTGCAGCGCGAGGCGGACGGCCTGATCGAAGCCGGAAGCGTCAGAGCGAAGCAGCAGATCGCATTGGCCGGAGGCCCTGAAGAAATGGAAAGTATTGAGAATCAGAGCGCAAGCAATCGTGCCACTGTGCTTCCGACGCTTGACGATGAGAATTCGTACCGTATCGCGGTGAGCGGCGAGCGTTTCCGCATCGAGTTCTCGCGCAGCAACGGTCTTCTGAGTATGTGGACTGTCGGCGGCAAGAGTCTGCTCGCGGACGGAGCTACGCTGAAGCCGAATTTCTGGCGCGCGGGCACGGACAATGACTTCGGCGCGGGGCTGCAGTACCGCCTGGCCGCGTGGAAGGACCCCGGCCTGCGACTCGCTTCGCTCGAAGCAAGCCGCTGCGAGAGCGGTCTCGTGAAGGTCGAGGCCAGCTATGAGCTGTCCAATGTGGGAGCCCGCCTCACGATGAGCTATCTCATTAACAATCAGGGAGCTATCGAGCTGACGCAGACGATGAAGGCCGGTCCGGCCAATGATGTCCCTGAGCTTTACCGCTTCGGTCTGCAGATTCAGCTGCCTGAAGAATTCGAGAACATAACTTATTATGGAAGAGGACCTTGGGAGAACTACGCCGACCGCAAGTCGGGAGCGGAACTGGGCATCTGGAAGCAGAGCGTCACGGATCAGTTCTACCCTTATATCCGCCCTCAGGAGAACGGCGGGAAGAGCGACGTACGCTGGTGGATGCTGGGCGACGAGTCAGGATTCGGGCTTATGGTACGCGCCGAGAAGCCGTTCTACGCCTCGGCTCTGCACTATACGATAGAGTCTCTGGACG
>CAVCSJ010000167.1:0-3345 GCA_963604895.1 bacterium | reverse complement strand
AAAAAATGGTATCTTTGTACGATTGGCTTCTTTCTGAATAAAAAAGAAGTGGTTTCGAATAAAGATTTTGGCTATGCTTGTGGTACTGGAAGGGCTGGACGGAGCGGGCAAATCCACTCAGCTCAAACGACTTAGAGAATATCTCGAGAAGAAGTGCGGAGCACTGGAATACATTCATTTCCCGCGCTATGACGCCCCTGTCTACGGAAATCTGATAAGCAGGTTCCTGCGCGGAGACTTCGGAAGTATGGAGTCCGTGCATCCTCAGCTTGTGGCCCTTCTCTATGCCGAAGACCGTCACGGAGCCGCCCCGAGTATAAAGGAGAAACTCTCTCAGGGAGTCTGCGTGCTTCTGGACAGGTATGTCTACTCGAATATAGCCTATCAGTGCGCCAAAATCAAGGATACCGCTGAAGCCGAAAGGCTTCGCGACTGGATTCTGCAGACGGAATTCGGGGATTTCGCACTTCCGAAGCCTGACCTCAACCTCTTTCTGGATGTCCCGATAGATTTCGTGGAATCGAATCTGAACTCCCAGCGGCAGGGCGATGACAGAGGCTATCTGGAGGGGAAAAAGGACATACACGAAGCCAGTATGGAATTCCAGAAAAGGGTTCGCGCGATGTACCTGAGCCAGGAAGGACGGGACAGCAATTTCGTTGTGGTGGACTGCAGCGGAGAGGACGGGCACATTGCCCACGCGGATGTCATTACCGAAAGGATCCTGGACGTAGTCGAAAAGAAATTCAATTTTAAATAACATCCTGAAGATGAGATCATTCCGTCAGATACTGCACCGCTTCTGCGCGATAGTCACAGGACTTACCTTCCTTATGTCCGGAGTTCTGAAACTTCAGGACCCGGTGGGAACTTCACTTATAGTAAAGGAGTATTTCCAGTTCTTCGGCATTCCTTTCCTTATTCCTGCCTCGAAAGCGGTCGGGATACTGCTCAGCGCTACTGAGACATTGTGCGGGGCCGCATTGGCCGCAGGCCTCTGGAAAAAATTCACGGCGGTGATCGCAAGCGCGCTGATCGGAGTGTTCACGCTCGTGACGGTCGCGCTGGTCATCTTCAATCCGACGATGGACTGCGGCTGCTTCGGCGAGGCTTTTCACCTGACGCACCTGCAGTCGCTGCTTAAGAATCTGGTGCTCTGCGTTCTGGCGGCAGGGGCTTTTCTGCCGGTGAAGGATCTGGAAGGGAAGAACCGGCGCGGAAAGCTGATAGCTTTCGTCCTCTCCGCCGGAGCTCTGCTGATGATCGGAATATACTCTGTTTCAAGGCTTCCTTATGTGGATTTCACTCCGTACGCGCCGGGTGCGGAACTTGTCGACGAGGATGACGACGAGGCTCTGAACGACCTTCGCGACACGCTTTTCGTATATGAAAAGAATTCTCAGAGGGGTATGTTCTCGCACGATAAGCTTCCTGACAAGAGCTGGAAACTTATCGGAAAGACTATCAATAGTATACATCACGACAGATTCACAAATGAACCGGTGCAGCTGCACATCTGGGATGCCGCAGGAGAGTATGACACCGACCTGCTGACGGATGGGGATGTGGTCGTGGTTTCAGCCTATTCTCCCGAGAAACTGAAAGTCGACGACTGGAGCGAGGTGTCGGACTTCTTCCTGACGGTACAGCTGTCGGGGATGACTCCAGTGCTGCTTCTGCCTGATTCATCGGTAGCTCCCTCAGAACTCGTCGACTGGACTTATTCAGCTGACAGAAAGACTCTTATGACTCTGAACCGTTCGAACGGAGGCGTAACCTGGCTGCACGATGCGGATATCATCGCGAAGTGGGCGAAGCGGGATATTCCTTCCGCAGAAAAGTGGGACAAGATTTCGCAGAAAGCTCCGCTGGAATACTCGATGACCCGCAGCAGCCGCGACCGCATCCGCCTCCAGGGCCTCTGCCTCTACTCCGTCGCGCTGCTGCTGTTGCTGTAAGTTTAAATTGGCCGCAGAGCGGCCGGCGGAAGAATTTATTCCGCGTTATCAAGCACTTCGCAATTGCCCTGCGCACGGAGGAGTGAAACCTTGTGGAACTGGCGGACTGCCACGATGACCATCAGAAGGCAGGCGGCGCAGAGCACGAGGTATTTGCCGGTGCCGAGCAGCTCACACCAGCTGTCGATGCCCTCGAAGACATCAAGGTTGCTGCAGACCAGGGCGAAGGCGTTGTTCGTAAAATGCATCAGCATAGTGAGTTTCAGCGAGCCGGTGCGATAGTAGACATATCCGAAGAAGCAGCCGAGGGCGAAAGCCGGGATGGCCTGCCACGGATTCGCGTGAATCAGCGCGAAGAAGGCTGCGGAGATGATGATGGCAAGCGACGGCTTGAGACCCTGGACCTTGTTTCCGGACTTGTCCTTTCTGCTGTAGTTCAGCAGCCCGCGAAGCACCATTCCGCGGCAGAGCCACTCCTCGAAAATCGGCGCCATTATGCAGGCACAGAGGAAGTTAACCCAGAACTCTCCGTTAACCATAGAGTTAAGCGCCTCTTCCAGCCAGGCCGGCATCGCAGGCAGCAGATTCACGAAGCCATCTGAAATGATGGACGCCGCAATCGTACCCAGAATGGCCATAAGGCTGCAGACCAGCGCTCCGACAGGAGCGAGCGAGCCGCGGTCCAGGGCATAGCCGGTATCGAAAAGCGCATTCGAACTGCTTTTGAGCGAAGCATATATCATCGGCGGAACGAACATCAGCGGATAACTGATGAGCATTCCGTAATCAGCCACGAAATTCTCACCTCCGACGATTCCCAGGCAGATCCACATCACGAAATTGCCCAGCAGCGCACCCGCGAGCAGAAGGCACAGGAGTACGAACATCCCCTTGACGTCGGGCGTACAATATGAATATTTGGAAAGGAAATTATAATTCTTCTGAACTTTTCTTCTAGCCATAGTCCTATTTATCAGTTATATACACATCTTCTCCAGGCTCTGCAAAGTAGAACTTCTCACGTGCGAACTTCTCCAGGCTGTCGCGGTCTCCGCTCAGGGCATTGACCTCCTTCTCGAGCTTTTCGATATTCTCGCGATAGTAGACCATCTGCTTCTCCTGGTTGCGGGCGGTGGAGCCGGCGCCGATCCAGCGGAAGACATTGTCGTGCTTGAGACAGACGGCGAGGATGAAAATCAGCGAAGTGAACAGCACCCACCTCAGGAAAGACCTCTCTTCCCTGTGGTTCCCGTCCTTGCTGCGGTCCCAGATGCGTGAAAATTTTCCCATTACCTTAAAAACCTTTCTGCAAAAATAGTTAATTTTGCAGAAATTGACCATTTAACTGATAATTAAAGATGAAACCTACACTTCTTGTATTGGCTGC
>CAVCSJ010000166.1:0-3354 GCA_963604895.1 bacterium | reverse complement strand
CGTTCCGGAAGAATATTTCTCCCTTACAGGCCTGGAGTTTCTGCGTATTAACTCACTTTATCGCAACGGAATGACATCTCAGGCTATGCCTGATGCCATCGGTGATTTGGTTAATCTGAAGACACTCAGATTCAATTATGTGAATTTCTCCGGTTCCATCCCGTCATCTATCGGACGCCTTGTCAATCTTGAAACCTTCGTCTGTCGCGGAGGCAATCTGACAGGGACTCTTCCCAAGGAGATGGCAGCCCTCGACAAACTGACTGAACTTGACCTGCTCCTGAACAAACTTTCCGGGCCGATGCCTGCCGAACTTTCAGAAATGGAATGGTGGTGGAGAAACTGGACCGGAGTTGTACGCGGCAATCAGTTTACTTTTCAAGACGTTGTAGATTCCAGAATCCCGGCTCCGAAGAGTGCTCCGATAAAATGCCTTGACGGAACCGAGATTGACCTGGACAAAGTCTTTTCATCAAACAAGTACACGCTTCTGATGAAATACAATGCCTCATCTTCCGATGCGTTTGGTTTTCTCACGGAGTTTGCTTCTTTCTATAAGGAGAACAAATCCAAGGGACTTGAAGCCATCATATATTACGACTGTAATTTATCGGATTATAAAGAACGGCACGCTGAGTTCAAGTCGTTGCTTGCTTCAGTGGGGGCCGAATTCAAATCATTTACTTCGTATCAGAAAGAGGAAGGTCAGCGTGCATTCTATACCGAAAAGGGGCAGGCGATGTATCCGGGAGAGTTAGAAAATGCCCTCGTCATCATCGGACCTGACAAGACGGTCGAATACTTCAATCATAATTCCACTAATTACGACGGTCTGAAAGGCGTGATTCCGTTCCTGAGTGAAAAGTTGGATATTTCTCAGGGGGAAGAACATTATGAATCATCCGACTACTCATCCGACGGCAAGGTAGAGACTCTCAGCAAGGCAAGTAAAGGCTCCGGCATCGACCTGGTCATTACAGGAGATGCGTTCTCCGACAGACTCATAGCCGACGGCACATTCAAGGCTATGGCCGAGGATGCAGCGAATGCCATCTTCTCTTCCGACCCTCTCAATTCGTTAAAGGACAGATTCAATATTCATATCGTGAACGCAGTTTCTAAGAATGAGGACTATTTCGACGGATCTTCCACAGTCTACAGCGGAGTCTTCGGAAGCGGCACTGCCTGCGGCGGCGATCACGAGACCGTCCTGCAATATGCAAGGAAAGCTGTTCCCGACGATAAAATGGATAACGCCATAATTCTCGTTCTGATGAATTCCCACAGACGTGCCGGTACAGCGTATATGTTTGAGCCTGAAAAGACTGACGGCTTCGGGGAAGGAACATCAATGGTCTTTGTCCCATACAAGTCTTACACTTCCGCCCTGGCGAAGATTCTGCACAGCACCCTCATCCACGAGGTCGTGGGGCACGGAATCGGCAAACTGATGGATGAGTACTCTTATATGTCGCAGGGACGCATACCGGATTATGAAATCGAATATCTCGACAGAGTATCCGGCTATGGCTGGGCGAAGAATGTGGATTGCGTCGGAGACAGATCCAAGGTGAAGTGGAGCAAGTTCCTCACAGACAGCCGCTACTCTTCAGAGGGCCTCGGAGTATTCGAAGGGGCTGACACATACATCTACGGGGTATATAGGCCTACAGAACAGAGCGTTATGAACCAAAATGAGTTAACATTGGAATTCAACGCTCCGTCCAGGGAAGCCATCTGGATCCGCGTGATGAGACAGTCGGAAGGCTCCGCCTGGACTCCTGATTACGAGAGCTTTGTGAAGTGGGACAAGTCCCGTGCGGTCGCTCCTGCGACCAATCCTGCCGCCCGTTCTGCAGGCGCTTCCGAGAATGCATCAACTCCTCCGGTATTAGTCCGCAAGACCTGGAGACAGGCCGCCAGATAATCCACCTTCGTGACCCGTAAATAACAATTGGCTGGCTGAGGAAACTCAGCCAGCCAATTTATTATTGGACGAAGTCCGCTAGAAACTAAGCGGTAGCGGCTTCGATTTTCTTGAGCATTGCGAACATTATGCCGCCGGCGATTACGCAGAGGGCGAGCAGGATTGCCCAGTTGGCCCAGAGCGGAACGGCCTTCCAGAGGAGTCCAGGAACGGAGCTGAGGTAGTTGCCGACAGCGGTCGCGGCGAACCACAGACCCATCATAAGACCCTTGTACTTAGGAGGAGCGACCTTCGAAACGAAGGAGATTCCCATAGGGGAGAGCAGAAGCTCCGCGAAAGTGAGCACGAGGTAGGTGCTGATCAGATACATCGGAACTACAGGATCAGGAGAAACTGTACCGCCGAGCTCGGCAGGGGATGGCTGGCCGACGGAACCCATAATCATAATAAGGTATCCGAGAGCGGCGACGAACATACCGAGGCCGATCTTCTTAGGGGCTGAAGGCTCCATACCGTTAGGGTGCTTCTCGGATTTCTTATTGGCGAGAGCCGAGAAGATAGCCATAGAAACCGGAGTCAGGAAGACTACGTAGAACGGATTGAACTGCTGGAAGAGCTGCGGCTGGATGTCGAGAACCTCAGGCATACCTGCGTAGATGGCATAAGCGCCGCCCCAGAGAGCCAGAGTGATGACTCCGCAGATGATCTTGCCCTGCTTCTTCTCGGACTGGAAAGCCCCGAAGAGAGTATAGATGGAAACAGCCACGAGAGCGAGGATCCAGATGTTGAAGCCGAAGCGGGTGAAACCTGTGGCGGTGGACTGAGTGTAGTCACGCGCGAACCAGGTGAGGGATTGGCCGTTCTGATGGAACGCCATCCAGAAGAAGATTACCACTGCGAAAACGAGGCACAGAGCCACGACGCGCTCTCTGGTCTGCTTCGGAGTGAGCTCCTCGACCTGCGCATTGGCCGCCTTGGCCTGCTTGGCATTCACGTCAGCGTGCTTGAACCAGCCGCGGCAGGCGAAGTAGATCGCGATGGAGATGATGAGGGAGACGCAGGCTACTGCGAAACCCATATTGTATGCGGAGGAGAGATGCTCGATATAATAAGAGGAGAAGTCTGCGAGGCTCATCTGAGCTGCGTCTGCGCCCGGCATCTGGGCTGCGAGGCCGGCGAGCTTGTCGCTGTTCTCGGCTGAGATGGTTCCGTTAAGCACCTGGTGGGCGAGTGCAGGGATGTCCGCCTTGTAGATGAGGCCCGCCTTTGCGAGGAACTTGTTGGTGATGGCGGTGGCAGCGGACGGAGCGAACATCGCGCCGATGTTGATCGCCATATAGAAGAGGCTGAATGCGGAGTCGCGCTTTGCGGAGTAACGCGGATCGTCGTAGAGGTTGCCCACCATTACCTGGAGGTTACCCTTGAAG
>CAVCSJ010000165.1:0-3363 GCA_963604895.1 bacterium | reverse complement strand
CCGGAGCGGCGAGCTCGCCCTTAGTCGTACTAATCAAGTTACCCTGATTACCCCCGCTGTTCGAGTTGTTTTCCTTATTCATCGTCCCTGTTCCATTCTCGCCGCTAATATAGTGTATTTTGATTAGTATGTAGATAATAATTAACTTAATTATTATAATTAAGTTCTTTTTCTACCGAAGATACTATTCACTCACGAGATTTATCTTCTCGTCGGAGAATGAAAAATACCTGCCGTCGCCGAAAATGATGTGGTCGCTCAACACGATACCGAGCTGGTTGAGTACTTTCTTGAGTTTTCCGGTCTGTTCAAGGTCGGACCGGCTGGGATTGACGCATCCACTGGGATGGTTGTGACAGAGGATAATCCCCGAGGCGCCGGCAATTATGGCGGCTTTGGCTATTCTCGGGATGTCGATGATGCATGCGGACGCGCCGCCGCTTGTTATCCGCTCCTTCTTTATGGGATGACAGGCCATATCGAGCAGCAGCACCCAGCACTCCTCGTGGTCGAGGCATTTGAGACGGTGGGCCATCAGCTTGGCGGCATCGCCGGGAGTCTTTACCGTCTTTATCTCCCTTGACTTATACTCGCAGAACTCCTCGCACAGTTCGCGCAGCACATTGATTCTATCAGCCGTGTCCTGCGTCAGCAGTTCCTCCCTTGTCATTCTGAACAGCTCGCTTGCATTGATGTTCCTGGAGACTTCTATCCCCAGGGTCTTGAGACTTTCCCTTTTCATCTGAATATGGATTTAGAATGTCGGGGCCTTCCGGCACCTCCGGATTCGCCCGGCGGGGAAACAGGCCGTTCCTTCAGGAAAGAACGGTCGGGAAAGTCCACGGGAGTTTCGCGGCCGCACCCGTCAGGGCTGACCGCAGGGAAGGTCTTTCACACACGGAACGGCTTAACTTTGCCGGCGCGAAGACGAGAGGGGCTGGCAAGATCCAGTTTTGAGAAAGGCTCTTTATAATTATTGTAACAGCGGTTACAGTAACCACTGTTACAATAGTGCCAGCTACTCCACATACTCCTCCTCGCCGGACCAGTATTCTTCGGGAGGTTCTTCGTCGCGGATGCCGTCATCGACGGAGTCGTCAGGAGAGGATTCTGAAACAGGGACGGCAGGGGCAATAGCGGCAGGCGAAGGCGAAACGGGAGCCTTCGCCACGGCAGGAGAAGGCTCAGGTGAAGCGTTCTCCCCGGCAGTCAAGCCGATGCCGTGCGCGTCCATAATGCCCTGAATCTCATCCTGGATGCGTTTATAGTTGTTCTCAATGGTCTTGCGGATATGCTTCTGGATGCAGTCCTCGGCGTATGATTCCAGATATGCCCGCTGTTCCTTTTCGCTGACAGAAGAGAGCTCCGCAGCGATGTCCGATTCCGTTATCGTGTCCCGCAGACCCTTGCGCTGAAGCCGTTCCGTCGCCAGACGGGCCAGAGCGGCCTTGCGCCCGTCACCCTCGAGTATGGACCTGCGAATCTTCTCCTCCCCGAAATCCGTCATCCTCGGCAGAGGCCTGCTGTTCTTTTTTCTCTCCTTTTCCGCCGCCTGGTCCACGACAATCTCCCCACAGAAGAGCTTACGCTCGATCTTCGCACTGTAATCGTCCGCGACCTTCCCGAAGAACGTTCCCTGCGAGAGCGTCTCGATGCGGCTCGCGGGCAGCAATTCCTCCTGCTGGTAAGAGTACTGCATACTGTCGCTGTCATCCGACCGGGTGAGGCTCCGCCGCTCGCGGAACTCCCTTCCGAAGGTCTTGCTCAGCTCCTCGGCCGTGCGTCCGTTCACCTGTCCTGCCAGCACGTTCCCGACCGTATTGAAGATGACGTTCGCGTATTTCTCCCCGTAGTCGCGGATGAACTGCGTCTTGTCCTGTCCGCCCAGGACCACCGCCACCTTGTTGCTTCGGGCGGTCGCAATCAGGTTATCCAGTCCCTTGATCACCACCGTCGGAGCCTCGTCCAGCAGAATCGCGCTCTTCAGAAGCCCGGGATGATTCACTAACTTAAAAAGTCTGGAAAAGAACAGCGCCAGCGCGGCCCCGTAGGTCGCCTGATTGTCCGGATCGTTGCCCACGCACACGACCTTCGGGTCAGCGGGGTTGTTGATGTCGAGCCGGAAGTCATCCCCCGAGAGCACCCAGTAGAGCGAGGGCGTGGACATCCCCGCGAGCGGGACGGTCGCCGAGGAGGTCTGCCCCGCCAGCTGCTCATTGGCCTTCTTGTGAAGCGCCTCCTGGAACGACGCCACCTTCGTCTTCAGCTCAGGGTAACGCGAGATGAGGTCGATGACGTGCTCGGCCGGGCGGCACATCAGCTCCACGAGGTGCGGAAACGAGCAGTACTTCCCGCCCTCGTACACCCAGAGGAATGACGCGCAGCAGTCGATGTAGAGCTGCGCCGACTGCGTGAAGAAATCTTTCTTGTCCGTTTCCGCGAGGTTCTTCATAATGACATCCGCTATCTCCGTGCAGTCCGTGAGGCTGCGTATGTACTGCGGGTTCAGCGGATTGCAGCGCAGGGAGTAGCGCGGATCGTTGAAGTTCACCACGCAGAACCTCGGCCGCTTCATCCCGAGAGCCTCGTAACAGTCCGCGTTCTGCATAAGCATATTGTACGCGTCGTAAGTGAGCGCCGGGTACTTGTAGTCATACACGAAGAGCGTGTAGCCCTTGCGCGTCATCTGCTCCATCATCGGCAGATAGACCGAGTAGGACTTGCCCGAACCGGGCGTTCCCAGCACGAGAGTCCCGCGGAACGGGTTCACGATGTTTATCCAACCGCGGTGTTCGTGCCCCTTGTACCTGTAGCGCGTAGGCAGATTGACCGAGTTCGGCGTGTCCACCAGCTCCCCGCACTGCTCGAAGGTCTCCTGCAGGTCGTTCTCGACCTTAAGGCCGCCGGTAAGTTTGTACAAGGCGAGCGACGTAGCCATCACTATGGTCGCATAGCCAACAATCGAAGCGAAAGTATAAAGCGCGGCGTTCCCGAAAGGCACCACATAAAGAAAGACTCCGATGACGCCTATCGCCGCCACCGGAAGCCACCCGAGTTTGTTCCGCCAGCCGCTGCGCGGGAACACAGTCAGAAGGCTCAGCAGCAGCGCCAGCCCCTTGGTCAGCAGCGGCGTGTCGAAGACTCCGCCCTGGCGCAGCTTGAGGAACAGCTTCACCGCTATCGGATGCGTGAACCCGATCCTCTCCCACAGCGGATAAGCGTAGTACCAGATGTTCGCCATCAGAATCAGCACCCCGAAGATGATGAACGATGCGAACGCCGGCCTGTATTCCTGCCGAAGTCCCATAACTCAGCTGCTTCGGCCGTTCCTGGCGAACATTATCGGGTACTCCGCATCGCACA
>CAVCSJ010000164.1:0-3411 GCA_963604895.1 bacterium | reverse complement strand
ACTTCACCCCAGCCTACGCCGCCGCCGTTGTGGATGGAAACCCAGGTGGCGCCCCTGAAGGAGTCGCCGATGACGTTCTGGATGGCCATATCGGCCGTGTAACGCGATCCGTCATAGATATTTGCGGTCTCCCTGAACGGGGAATCCGTACCGGAAACGTCGTGATGGTCACGGCCCAGAACTATCGGTGCGGTGATTTCGCCGCTGCGGATGGCCTCGTTGAAGGCGAGGGCTATCTGAGTGCGGCCCATACAGTCCGCATAGAGGATGCGGGCCTGGGAACCGACCACCAGACGGTTAATTCCGGCTTCCTCGATCCAGTGGATATTGTCCTGCATCTGGTCGCGGATCTCGTCCGGAGCGTCTTTCGAAAGTTCGCGTAAAACCTTGACGGCCAATGCATCGCTCTTCGCCAGGTCTTCCGGGTTCTGCGACATGCAGACCCATCTGAAAGGTCCGAATCCGTAGTCGAAATACAGAGGACCCATAATGTCCTCCACATATGAAGGATAGCGGAATCTTCCGTCCTCCCTCATCACGTCGGCCCCGGCGCGGGAACTTTCCAGAAGGAAGGCGTTGCCGTAGTCGAAGAAATACATTCCGTTGGCAGTCAACGTATTGATCGCTGCGACGTGGCGGCGCAGCGATGCCTGGACGGCCGCCTTGAACTTCTCGGGCTCCTCGGACATCATCCGCTTGGACTCCTCGAAGCTGTAGCCGACAGGGTAGTAGCCGCCCGCCCAAGGGTTGTGCAGCGAGGTCTGGTCGGATCCCATATCGACCTTCACGCCTTCGCTCGCGAGCCTCTCCCAGAGGTCCACGACGTTGCCCACGTACGCGAGCGAAACGACTTCGCGTCCCTCGCAGGCCTTGCGGATGCGCGGCAGGAGCTCGTCGAGGTCCTCGTGCAGCTCGTCCACCCAGCCCTGGTCGAAGCGCTTGCGGGCCGCCAGAGGATTGATTTCGGCGGTCACGCTCACCACGCCAGCGATGTTGCCGGCCTTAGGCTGCGCGCCCGACATTCCGCCGAGACCCGCGGTGACGAAGAGCATTCCCTTCATATTCTCGCGGCTGCCTTCGCGTCCGGCGGCCTTCAGCTGGCGCCGCGCGGCGTTCATCACCGTGATCGTAGTGCCGTGCACGATGCCCTGCGGGCCAATGTACATATATGATCCTGCGGTCATCTGGCCGTACTGGGAGACGCCGAGGGCGTTGTATCTTTCGTAGTCGTCCTTGCTTGAGTAGTTCGGGATGACCATACCGTTCGTGACGACCACTCTAGGAGCGTCGCGGTGGCTCGGGAAGAGTCCCATCGGGAGGCCTGAGTACATCGAAAGTGTCTGCTCGTCAGTCATTTCCGAGAGATACTTCATAGTCAGGCGGTACTGCGCCCAATTCTGGAAGATGGCTCCGTTTCCGCCGTAGATGATCAGCTCGTGAGGATGCTGCGCCACGCGCGGGTCGAGATTGTTCTGAATCATCGCCATAATCGCGGCCGCCTGGCGGCTCTTCGCGGGATATTCGTTCAGAGGTCTCGCAAGGATTTCATTGTCAGGACGATAGCGGTACATATAGATGCGGCCGTAGTCCTTCAGCTCCTGCGCGAATTCCGGGGCGAGCGTCTCGTGCAGCTCCTTCGGGAAATACCTCAGGGCGTTCTTCAGCGCGAGCGCCTTCTCCGCGTCGGTAAGGATGTCCTTGCGCCTGGGCGCGTGGTTGATTTTGGTATCATATGGCTTTGGCTCAGGAAGATACGAAGGAAGTCCCTCGAGGATTTCCTCCTGCCAGCTGAGCTTGGGGTGTGTATTACTCATTGTTTATATGGCTGTTAACGATTTCCAATACTTCTTTTTCGAGTTTCATAGCCTCTTCCGCTATGGCGTCAGCCTCGGCATTCAGCTCAGCGGCCTTGGCCCTGTCGGTGAGGCTAGCGGTGTTGATGCGGACATTGAGCTGTGCTCCGCGCACCGCCGCAGTGGCTGCTAGAGCGCCTACGCCCGCGTCGGATGCGGATGCAGGATTGCCCTGACCGGCCATCGCCTTCGCGATTGGCAGCGCCTTGAGCGATGCCTTCATAGTGCGAAGCGGCACCTGACTCGCGTAGAGCGTGGCTGCCTCGAGAGCCTCGGCGCGCGCGGCCTTCTCCTCCGGCGTGCCCTTCGGCATCTTGAAGACTTCCATAATGCGGTCGAAGGACGCGGTGTCCTCGTCGACGAGCGCAATCAGCTCATTCATAACCTCCTGGCCCTTGTCAGCCCAGTCGGAGAACTCCTTCCAGCGCTCGTCCCAGCCCCTCTTGTGAGCCGAGAGGTTCGCGACCATAGTCCCGAGGGCTGCGCCCAATGCGCCCATATACGCTGAGATGGATCCGCCGCCCGGGGCAGGGGATTCTGATGCGGTCTCGTCGGCGAAGCCTTTGAGCGTCATTCTTACAAGTCTCTCTTTCTTAGCGGTTTCCGCCTCGTCCTGCATCAGGAATTCGATGACCTTTTCCTTCGGGTCGAACGGCTTGAGGTCGTCGAGGCCCATCGATTTTATGGCGATCTTCATTATCTCGCTCTCGGCGATTCCGGTCGAGCGCTGCTGCTTCTCCAGGAAATATTTCCCGGCGTCGGTCAGGGCTTTCTTAGGCACGAGTCCGACGATTTCGGTTCCTGTGACTCTCAGACCTCTCTTTTCAGCCGCGCGGCTGACCTCTTCGAATGCCTTGTGAAGAGGTGTGGCATCGATGTCGGTGATGTTCATTGATACCTGGGCGATGCCGTATTCGTCTATGTACCAGCCGATTGCCTTGCAGCCCTTCAGGGTTCCAGGAATCCAGATGTCCTTGCCGTCCGCATCCTTGAGGACCTTGCCGGTGAGCGATCCTCCCTCGCGGGCCTTGCGGCCTTTCTCGCGAACGTCGAAAGCTATCGCCATAGCTCGGCGGGTGGAGGTGGTGTTAAGGTTGAAATTCACGGCTATCAGGAAATTACGCGCTCCGACATTGCTCGCGCCGGACTTGGCGATGACCTCGTTATATTCCTCCGGTCCGAAGTCCGGGCGGCGCGCCGGGTCAGCGATTTTCTCCGGCAGAGCCTCGTACTCGCCGGCGCGGCAGACCGCAAGATTCTTTCTCTCAGGCTTGTAGGCCGCAGCCTCGTAGCAGTAGCAGGCGATGCCGAGTTCGTTGTAGATGCGCTCGGCGAGTTTGCGTGCAAGCTCCGCGCACTCCTGGAGGGTGATTCCAGCCACCGGAATCAGCGGGAGCACGTCCAATGCGCCGCTTCTCGGGTGGGCTCCGTGGTGGTGTCTCATATCGATCAGATCCTGCGCCGCAGCGGCGCCCCTGAATGCTGCCTCGCAGACGTCCTCAGGCTCGCCCACGAAGGTGTAGACCGTGCGGTTCGTGGCCTCGCCCGGGTCGATGTT
>CAVCSJ010000163.1:0-3436 GCA_963604895.1 bacterium | reverse complement strand
ACCGCAGAGCGGGCCTTTATGTCCTATTTCAGGGCGAAGTACCCGGAAGTGGCAGTATGGGCTGAAAAGAATGTGACTTTCCCTAACTGTATGGTGGACCGCATCACGCCTGCGACGAAATCCGGAAAGGTTACTGACGTGTGCTGCGAGGATTTCATCCAGTGGGTTGTGGAGGACAAGTTCATCGCGGGCAGGCCTCAGTGGGAGAAAGTCGGAGTTCAGTTCTGCGAAGATGTGACTCCTTATGAGAATATGAAGCTGAGTCTTCTTAACGCTTCGCATTCGCTGCTTTGCTATCCGGCTTATCTGGAGGGCTTCAGAAAGGTGGACGCGGTGCTGGCGGATTCGCGCTACAGGACTCTCATTGAGGACTTTATGAACATAGACGTGACTCCTTATGTTCCGGCTCCTGCGGGAGTGGATCTGGATGAGTACAAGTCTACGCTCGTGAAGAGGTTCTCGAATGCCGCGATCAGCGATCAGGTCTCACGTCTGTGCGGTGACGGTGTGGCGAAGTTCGAGGTTTATATCGTGCCTAATCTGGGTAAGATGCTGCGGGACTCCCGGCCGGTGGACCGGCTTGCTTTCCTTATCGCCAGCTATGCGAAGTATCTTATCAATGCGCGCACTGAGGCGGGCGAAGCTATCGAGATTTTCGAGCCGCATATCACAGAGGCCGACAAGGTTCTGGTGGCTCAGGGCTCTTTCGACGGGTTCCTTGGGCTTTCTCCTTTTGCAGGACTGAAACTCACTGAGAACGAAGGTTTTATGGCCTCGTATCACCGTTTCTGCGACCTGAGCGTCGCTGAAGGACTTAAGCTTCTAGGATACAAGAACCGATAAATTCAGCGGGACCGGTGAGCCGGATGTGACCGGCTTGGAAATATTCATTGCGGCCATTGGCTATGAACTCCACTGTGAGGTCGGCGATGGCCGCTTTTATTGTGTATTTATAATGGCCGTCTTCTGTGGGCTGGCAGGGGTAGCCCTGATGGAAGGCGGCGAGGGCGGCGGCGACGATGCCGGTGCCGCAGGCGAGGGTTTCAGCCTCGACTCCCTTCTCGAAAGTGCGGATATGAAGGGCAGTATTTCCGTCCGGAAGTGGCTCAGGTTCAACGAAATTCACATTGGCCCCGGCCGGAGCGAAGCGAGGGTCGTGACGAAGACGCCTTCCCTCCTGCTCGACAGGATAATCACTCAGATTGTCTATGAATTTTACCAGATGACGGGTGCCGGTGTCCAGAAAGCAGGAGCGTTCCTCCGGCCACACACGGATTCCGGACACGTCTTTCATACTGAGTCTGACCGTTCTGGAGAATCCGGAATTGGCTGTGACAACAGCCTCGTGAATGCCGTCAGGCGCCTCGAAGGTGATGGGCCGGCACTCGGGGATTATGCCGAGATCGGCGGCGAACGCGACGATGCAGCGGCCGCCGTTGCCGCACATCATTCCGCCGGAGCCGTCGGGGTTGAAGAAAATCATCCGGAACGCGTGCTCGGAGCTGCTTTCCAGGAGCATCAGCCCGTCTGCGCCGAAACCGGTGTGCCGATCGCACAAATGCCGGATATCAGCGACTTCCAGTTTCGCGCCTGCGTCATCTTCAGCTGAATCGGAGGGACGCAGCGAGAGTTTCCCATCCCTGTTATCTGCAATCAGGAAATCATTCCCCGCACCGTGGTATTTGTAGAACGTCGTCATTGCTCGTTGTCCAGATAGAGTCCGAAGCCGTTCAGGATCGGGCAGGCATAGGCGCCGGTGATGTTCACTCTTATCCTGGAGGCTGTGGTCTCGTCCGTCAGGACTATACGCTTGTAGCCTACGGTGGTCTCGGAGGCAATCTGAGTCCAGCTGCCGTCGGAGGTCTGAGCCTCGATGGTAAAGGAGCTGATCCTCTGACCTAGAGGGATATACTCTTTCAGAAGGATTCTGTTGAAGGTCTTTTCTTCGCCCAGACCGAAAGTGAGCGAAGCCTGCGTGACGCCGTCAGGGGCGGCCCAATATGAATCGTAATCGTCGTTCAGGATATTCTGAGCCTTGAATTTCCGACCTCGGGTGACGCTTGCCTGAGCCTTGGCGCCTTCGGCGAGATTACTCGAGAAAATCCTGTCCAGAGCACCGCGGAACTCCATCAGTCTCAGAGAGTCTACCGCATTTATCCTGCCCGTGGTGTCAGGCGGGACATTGAGAAGCAGAAGAGAATTGCGCCCTACCGACTCGTAATAGATCTGCAGGAGTTCGCGGACGGTCTTGACCTTGTCGTTCTCGCTTTCCCTCCAGAACCAGCCCGGGCGGATGGAGACATCAGTCTCGGAAGGAATCCAGCAGGCCCCGTGAACATTTCCGACGTTAAGAGTGTCCGTGACTGGAGCTCCCGCTCCTGGAGCATAGCCCTCGATATCGAGCCTGCTCCAGCTCGTCCTGCCGGCGCTTCCCCGTTCATTTCCCACCCAGCGGCATCCTGGACCTACATCGCTGAATATCACTGCATCAGGCTGGAGCCTGCGGACGGTTCCGTTGAAAAGCGGCCAGTCATAATCCTGTTTTCTGCCGTTCGGGCCTTCGCCGTTCGCCCCGTCGAACCACTGCTCGTATACAGGCCCGTAGCTGCCGAGCGCACTTTCCAATGTCTTGACAAACACGTCGTTATATTCAGGCGTACCGTAAGTCGGATCGTTTCTGTCCCACGGCGAGATATATACTCCGAACTTGAGTCCGCCTTCGGCGCAGGCGTCTGATAATTCCTTCAGAACGTCTCCCCTGCCCTCTTTCCAAGGGCTCTTCGCCACCGTGTGACCGCTCACAGGATTGGGCCAGAGGCAGAATCCGTCGTGATGCTTGCCGGTGATAATCACTCCCTTGAAGCCCGCGGCCCGTGCAATGCCCGTCCATTGTCTGCAGTCCAGCGCGGTCGGGTTGAAGATGTCTTCGGCCTCTGTGCCGAGTCCCCATTCGCGGCCGGTGAACGTGTTCGGCCCGAAGTGCGTGAACATATTCATTTCCATCTTCTGCCACTCGACCTGCTGCTGCGTCGGCACCGCGCCGTAAGGCTCGGGAGGCGTCGAAGTGCCGCCCGTGCAGGCTGTTGCGGCCGCAGCTGCGGCCAATGCCAATACTGTTATCGTTCTCCGTTTCATTGTGCTGTCCTGGTGCAATTCACAAAGTTAACCCAATTTCCCGAATAGCCAACCGTCACTGCCCGGCCGAAGTGGTGCGACCAAAGAGACGGGCAGCTCGTTTTATACACGATATGTATATTTATACATATGGATGTAAATTTATTAAGATTTTTTGCAGAAATAAGGATTTTTATGCATATCTTTGCGAGCAGAAGGTTAAAACGAACTTATAAATGGAAATTGAAACGATCGTGGCGGAGCCGTGCCACGAAACAAATGCTGTAAGCATTGAAGTGATGGTGGCGCAGCCGGGCCACGT
>CAVCSJ010000162.1:0-3440 GCA_963604895.1 bacterium | reverse complement strand
TGATGAGGCAAACGCAGAAGAGTATGCTGAAAAGCATAAAGCGCACACTCACAGTCGTGTTGTTTTTTGTCATCTTGTTTTTAGAGGTTTCAAGTACTCCGGGACCTTTTCTGGCCCCGCCACGTATCGGCAAAACCGACCGTGGAAATATGTAATTATAAATTCTTTGCCAGTTCCTTGAACTTGCGGCGGGCGGAAGCGGAGCGGTAGAGAATGTCATAAACGACATTCAGAATCGGCATCTCCACACCGTGAATCTCATTGAGCTTGTGCATACAATCGACCGCATAGTAGCCTTCCGCAACCATAGTCATCTCATTCAGAGCCGATTCTACAGTACATCCCCGGCCGATAATCTGGCCCAGACGGCGGTTGCGGCTGAAAGTCGAATAACTCGTCACCAGCAGATCGCCCAGATATGCCGGCTCCATAGTGTCACGGTCGAAAGGATAAGTCTGCCCGATGAACTGCGTCATCTCGCGGGCACATTTCGAAACCAGCATAGCCTTGAAATTGTCCCCGTATCCCAGACCGTCGCTGAGTCCCGCCGCAATGGCGTAGATATTCTTGAGAACTGCAGCGTATTCGGCACCGTAAAGATCTGCTGAATAAGATGTTATGATGGATCTGGAAGCTATCAGGGAACGGACTCTCGAGGCATTTTCCTCATTGGAACATACTGTCGTGAGGTAGGAAATCTTGCCCATCGAAACTTCCTCCGCGTGCGAAGGTCCTGCAATCATACAGATATGGGAGAACGAAATCCCGTAACCGTCGTGCAGATATTCAGAAATAGTCTTGCATTCGTCAGGCACGATACCCTTGATGGCCGAAACTATGACCTTGTCCTTGAGCGGCTCGCGAAGAGGCTCCAGGAAGGTTTTCAGGAAAGCCGACGGCACCGAAATGAACACTGTAGACACGTCCCGGACTGCTTCGTTAATGTCAGCAAGCGGATGAATCAGCGAGCGGTCAAACTCCAATTCGCTGAGATACTTGGGATTATGTCCGTCGCAGGCGAGACCTTCGCGGACCTCGTCATTTCTGATATACCAGTTCAGTTCATTCCCGTTCGCGGTAATGAGCCCCGCAATCGCAGTCGCCCAGCTACCGTATCCGATAAGTGCACACGTCATAAGAAATACTATTTTGTCGGCCTGCGGCCAATCCCGGATTGGCCGCAGGCCACAAAGATAGTGAAATTATTTCACTTTGCTATCGCAATACCAGCAGCGCGTGATGCCGCTCGCGGTGCGGCGGAAGCGCGGCTGCACATTCTCGTTGTTGCAGATGCACTTCTGATTGCTGCAGTGGAGCGTCGGGTCGAGCAGCGGAGCCTCGGCGGCAGGCATTGGATGAGTCGGATCGTCCTTCCACTCCAGAAGCTTGCAGATCAACGCCATACGCACGAACTTGCCGTTCTCCACCTGGCGGAAATACGCCGCGCGCGGATCATCGTCCACCTCGGTAAGAATCTCATTGACACGCGGAAGCGGGTGCAGAACCGCCATCTTCGGCTTAGCCAGGGCCATACGGCGGGCGTCGAGCACGAAGCTGTCCTTCACGCGGTCGAACTCGTCCTCGTCCAGGAAACGCTCCTTCTGAACGCGCGTCATATAGAGCACATCCAGCTCAGGCAGAACGGAATCCAGATCGGAAGTCTCCTTATATGAAATCCCCATACGGTCGCAGACATCCTGCTTGATATAGTCAGGCAGACGGAGCTCATCAGGAGCGATAAGTACCACATTGATACCGCTGTAGCGGGACAGGGCCTTGATCAGCGAATGCACGGTGCGGCCGAAGCGGAGGTCACCGCAGAAACCGATGGTGATTCCGTCGATGCCGCCCAGCTCGCGCTTGATGGTCAGAAGGTCCGTAAGAGTCTGGGTAGGATGGCTGTGGCTACCGTCTCCCGCATTGATAATCGGCACTTTAGCCACCTCTGCAGCCACAAGCGGAGCCCCCTCCAGATGGTGGCGCATAGCGATTACGTCAGCGAAACAGCCCACCACGCGGATGGTATCCTGAACGGTCTCGCCCTTGCTTACCGAAGAATTCTTCGCATCCGAGAAGCCCAGCACATTGCCGCCCAGCTCCATCATTGCGGAAGTGAAGCTCAGACGGGTGCGCGTACTCGGCTCATAGAAGAGGGTAGCGAGTTTGCGGTGAGCCATAACGTCCTGATATCTGGCACGATTGGCTATAATGTCCTCCGCAAGGGAGATTATCATATCGGTTTCCTCCTTACTGAGGTCCATCGGGTCGATTAGATGTTTCATAAGCTGTTTCTGAATTCTATGATTTTACTTTTCCATTCCGGGGCGATATAGCCTTCCTCGGCAGCCACTTCCACGAGAGCGTCGAGATTGCTAAGTGAATAGTTAACCACCTGAGCCTCAGCGAGTCTGTCGAGACCCTTGCGGATGCCGTAGGTGAAGATGCTGGCGATTCCGAGTACCTCGGCGCCTTCCTCGCGAAGAGCGTTCACCACCTCGATGGCGCTGCCGCCTGTAGAGATAAGGTCCTCTATCACAACGACTTTAGTACCCTTCTCCATACGGCCCTCGATGCGGTTCCCGCGGCCGTGATTCTTGGCTTCACCGCGGACGTAGCCCATAGGGAGTCCGAGGATGGAAGCGGTGATGGCGGCGTGGGCGATGCCTGCCGTCGAAGTGCCCATAAGCATCTCAGCCTCAGGGAACTGCTTCATTACTATTCCTGCCAGTCCGGCCTCGATCTTAGAGCGCACGGAAGGGGCGGAAAGCGTAAGACGGTTGTCACAATAGATAGGGCTCTTTATGCCGCTTGCCCAGGTGAACGGATCCTCCGGGCGGAGGAAAACAGCTCCGATGGAAAGGAGCTCCTTTGCGATAATCTTTTCCATTATATATTCAGAAATTCTTTCAGACATCTTTCATAAGCCGCCACCGGATCCGCAGCAGCCGTAATCGACCGTCCCACAACGATATAGTCCGATCCGATCTCGCGTGCGCGCGCCGGCGTCGTGATGCGAGCCTGATCGTCGCTGCTGTCGCCCGCCAGACGTATTCCCGGCGTAACTGCCAGAAAATCAGGCCCGCAGACCTTCTTCACGAGACCTGCCTCGAGAGGAGAGCAGACCACACCGTCCAGACCGGCGGTCTTGGTATTGGACGCATAGCGTCCAATCACTTCTTCCATACTGCCGTCGATCATAAGCTGCTCTCTCATACGCTCTTCGCTTGTCGAAGTGAGCTGCGTGACGGCGATCAGCAGCGGGCGCGTACCGTCTGCGCGGGTGAGTCCCTCGAGGCCTGCGCGCATCATTTCGATGGTGCCGGCGGCGTGCACGTTGCACATATCCACGTCGAGTCCGGAAAGCACCTTGCAGGCTTTGCGGACCGTGTTCGGGATGTCGTGGAGCTTGAGGTCGAGGAAGATCCTGTGGCCGCGGGAGC
>CAVCSJ010000161.1:0-3512 GCA_963604895.1 bacterium | reverse complement strand
GCCGAGAAGCCGTTCTACGCCTCGGCTCTGCACTATACGATAGAGTCTCTGGACGAGGGAATGGCGAAGCATCATTCGCATTCGCAGGAAGTCGAAAAGGCTCCGCTCACGAACCTTCTGCTGGACAGCGACCAGATGGGCCTCGGCTGCATAAACTCTTGGGGAGCAATACCTTACGACGAGTATCGTCTTCCTTACGGAGACTACAGCTTCCATCTGACCCTCACCCCTACGGTGAAGATTCAGTAAGCTAAAAGCCCTGGCGATATCACACCGCCAGGGCTTAATTAAAAAAAGGCTATTTATGTTTTATTAAACGGTGTTTGCTTCACCGTATGCTACTTCACGGTCACGATCACACGCTGGAAGTGCCTGAGTGCAGGACTGCCACTGTCTCTGGCCTCCAGGATAATGTGGAAAGTATCACCGCTCTTGGAATCGGCTGGGACCGTGAAATTGGCCGACGGGGAGTCGGCCCCCTCGATCGAAAGCTCGGCGTCGGAGGTGCCGGCCTCGCGATACTGCCACCAGGAGAGCGCAACGGCGTCCCCGTCAGGATCCGTGGCACTGCCCTTCAGAGTGACCTTCTGTCCGGGACGAACCTCACGGTCCAATGCTCCCTTCACGGCAGCGACAGGCGCGTGGTTCGCCTCGGCATAATCCTTCACGCACCAGTCTGCGCGGGCTGCGAAGTCGTTCTGAAGCACTTCGGTCCAGCGCATCTGCGTATAGAAGAGATCCACCTCGCCGGAGAATGGATTGAAATCACCGGCATTGCGGTCGAAGGTCGGCTTGTTCTCTTCTGAAGGCTCGCCGGAGCGTCCCCTGCGCCCGAACGGCGAAAATCCGCCCTCCGGCATCGGGTCCTTCCAGAAACTTTCACTCTGCTTGACGAAACGGCCTCCGAGGCCTCCCCATTCCGGATGCTCCAGACTTCTGAGGCCCATAAAAGCGTTGAAAAGCTGGAAATACGACGGACTGTCGCCTTCAGAAATGAAGTCATTGAAGTCAGCTTGAGGATTGCGCGTAACCGACTCGGGATCACCGTAATGGTCTTCCGGATCCTCGAAAGGATAAGGGATGCCCGCACCGAGATATTTCGCCGTGAGTTCTCCGTGACCGTTCACGATATTCTCCCTGAACCAGGCTCCTTTGAATACGTCCTGCATCTCCTTCGGAGTCGACATCTTCCAGAGATAAGCGAAACCGAAAAACTGTGTCGCGTTATATACCGTCGGTACATCCGGCCAGTTCTTCTCTATGTAATTGCGATAGGTACCGTCCTGATCCTGAATAATATACAGGCGGGCCTTGGTGCAGACTCCATTATAAATGGAAGACCATTCCGGAGTGTCTTTATACTGCTCCTCGATGGACAGCAGGGCCCTTGCCACGGTGTTGGTCCCGCCCCAGATCTGAAGATAGAGAGGCCGCGGATCGTCATCCAGAAGAAGGTCCTTCACAAAGTCCGACCCCTGCGTCGGGGAGGCCATATCACCCTCAACCCTTACGTTGCCGACCTTCACGATACTGTGCAGGTACTCCGGCGACGGGTATCCCGCATCGTGCTTCAGCAGATTGTCATAGCACCCTGCGTAGGCATCGATCAGGTCAGGAATCCACTCTCTGCCTATCCAGCGGTGGCTCTCCTTCGGTTCCGAGAACTGAGGACCGGACATTCCCTGACGCGGGCCTGTCCAGCGATTTTCCGGCAGCAGCGGAGTGCCCTGCCCGTCGCCTTCCCAATGCCATTGGGAGGCGGTCAGGACTATCCCCTCAAGGTCCATCTCGTTGGAATACAGGAGTAAACGTATGAACGAATCATAATCGTCCACTTCCCCGTCGGTCAGCACGACTGTGCGCGGCTTTTCGCTCTGAGCGGTCTGTGCAGTACCGCATCCCGCGAGCATAACGGCAGCCAGACCGAATGCAAAAATACTTTTTCTAATCATATAGCTATTATTTAGCGGCCGCTTCCGCGTCCAATTACTTTACCGTAATGACTGTTCTGAGATACGATGTACACTGCGGAGTTCCGTTGTCGGAAACAGTAAGCACCATATGAATCGTGTCGCCCGGCTTGGTGTCGGCAGGAACGGTCACGCTAGTGAGCGCCTGATGAGGATCAGAGCACTGAACCTCACCCTGATAGCTGCCGTCCACCTTCCAGTGAGCCCAGGAGCAATCCAGAGCGTTGCCGTCAGGGTCGGAAACTTGAACTTTCAGTTTGAGAGTCTGTCCAGGACGTCCTGACAGGGCTACAGGGCCCTTGACTACAGGCTCGTGGTTCACAGCGGAGAAATCATCCGTCGTGCTCCAGGCCATACGTGCGGCGAAATTGTTCTGTACTGCAGGCACGAAATCAGGAATCACGGCATCTGCTTTTGCGCGCATAGCGAAAGGCGCAGTGAAACCGGCCTTCTGCTCCTCCTCTGTAAGAGTCTTTTTGCGGCCGGCCCAGCCGCCCCAGGTCTGATCTTCCCAGGCACGCAGGCCGTTTCCGATGAGGTTCAGGTACATAGGCGTATCACCCTCGCTGATGAAATTGCCTTCAGGCTGCGGCGGAGACCAAACCCAGTAGCCTTGAGCCACAAGTTCGGCGGCAGTGAAACCCTTCATACCGAAGTAATCTGTGAAATCACCCGGGGCCATCTGCTTGCCGTCGCCCCAGACGCGGTACATCTGGCCGAAAATTCCCTTGGACTTGATGTTCTCCATCGTCCAGGCCGGTGAGAAATACAGCGTGTCAGCCTGATCGAGCACACCTCTCTTGGCACCGTAGCCGAGCGAGATGACACCGGCATTGAGGATGATGGATTCCACATCCGGCCAGGCCACCTGTACATAGGCACGGTAAGTGCTGTCCTGCTGACCTGAAAGGCAGAATTTAGCCTTGGCCGAAACCTTGGCGTGGATGGCATCCCACTCCGGTGTTCCCGAGTACTCTTCCTCGATGCTCTTCAGAGCCCTGGAAGCCGTACTTGGACCGCCCCAGACCTGAATGAATACAGGACGTGGGTCATCGTCCAGAAGCACCTGCTTGATAAGGTCAGAGCCGGGAGAATCGTGGTCCATCTCACCTTCGAACCACACATTGCCTTCACGGATAATGGATTTGAGATACTCTGGAGACGGATAGTCCGGATTCTGGGACTTCAGGTTAGGATATACCTGCGCATAGGCCTCCACATCCTCGTCTATGAAGCGCTCGCCTTCCGCCCAGCGCCAGTGGGTCTGCGGGCCCAGGTCACGTCCGGCACGGGAATATTCGCGTCCCGGCATATACTGGGTTGTCCCCTTTCCGTCACCCTTCCAGTGGAACTGGCTGCTGGCGTAAATAATGCCTTCGGTATCGAAGTCAGTGGAAAACAGCAGGTAACGGATCAGTGAATTGTGGTCATCGAGCTCAGGGTCACAGGTGACGATGACTCTCGGTTTCACATTGGCTCCACCTTCCTGCTTCTGGCCGCAGCCCGCAAGAAGCGCGGCGGCTGCGAGAGCCGAGAAGATGA
>CAVCSJ010000160.1:0-3513 GCA_963604895.1 bacterium | reverse complement strand
GACTATCTGCAGAAGGTTTATGACAAGGCTCTGAAGCAGAACAAGAAAGCCGCTGACGCTGAGCAGCAGGCCCAGGCAGCTGTCGGTGAGGCCAGAGAGCAGCTGCGCAAGCAGGCGGAGGAGGAGAATCCTCACTGCCGCGCCAATGTGACATCCTTCTATAACAACAATGTCTATTATCTGATTGTAAGTAAGACATATACGGACGTCCGCTTCGTGGGCGCTCCTCCGCGTTCTTCGGGAAAATTCGGCGGTGATACCGACAACTGGATGTGGCCTCGCCATACCTGCGACTTCTCGATGTGGAGAGTCTATGCCGGTCCGGACGGAGAACCTGCAGACTATTCTCCTGAGAACAAGCCGCTTCAGCCGAAGAACTCCCTGAAGGTTTCGCTTCGCGGCGTTGAGGATGGAGACTTCGCGATGATTATGGGTTACCCGGGTCGCACTCAGAGATTCCAGACCGCCGCTCAGCTTCAGCAGATGATCGACGTGAACGATATCCGCATCGCCGCACGCACTGTCCGTCAGGACATTATGTGGGATGCCCGTATGGCTGACGAGACCGTGAATCTGCAGTACGCCAGCAAGTACGCTTCATCTTCGAACGGCTGGAAGAAGTGGATCGGTATGAAGGAGGCGTTCGCGAATCTGAACATCATCGGTCGCGAGCAGGAGAAGGAGAATGAATTCACCGAGTGGGTGAATGCGAAAAGCAAGCGCAAGGCCGCCTACGGCGGCGCCATCGAGAGAATCGCCGCTGCCGTGGAGGAGGGTACCGAGCCTATGAAGGCCTATACTCTTCTTTCAGAGACAATTAACCGCATCGAGGTCGCCAGCTTCGCCGCTCAGTTCGGCTTCGGTTTCCGCTCCGCTCTCAGACAGGGTATGGATTCCACCCAGGCTCTGGCAGCGAAGACAGCATTTGTAAGCGTGTACAAGGACTATAACGAAGCTCTCGACCGCCGCGAGGCCAAGGCTCTCATCGAGTTCTACCTCGCCAACGTGAAGCCTGAGGACAAGATTTCCATCGAAGGACATCCGCTCGAGGACGTGGACGCGTTCGTGGAGTGGCTGTTCGCGGGGACAAACTTCACCTCCGCCGAGAAGGTGAACGCCATCTCCGACTTCTCGCAGGTTACTTCCGATCCGGCATACATCCTCTACTCTACGATGTCCGACGCCGCCCGAGCCAAGCAGGCCGCCCTTCAGGCGTCCAATGCGGAAATCGCCGCCGCTTCAAATATTTACACTGCCGGCCAGCTCGAATGGAAGAAGGATGAGCCTTCCTATCCTGATGCGAACAGCACTATGCGTCTGACCTATGGCAATGTGAAGTCATACTCTCCTAAGGACGGTGTCATCTACAAGCACTACACTACCCTTAAGGGTGTTATGGAGAAGGAAGATCCTACGAATTATGAATTTATCGTTCCTGCCCGTCTGAAGGAAATCTACGAGACGAAGGATTACGGACAGTATGCGAACGCCGAGGGCGAACTTCCTGCCTGCTTCCTCATCAACTGCGACATCACGGGCGGTAACTCCGGTTCTCCTGTAATGGACGCTGACGGCTGCCTCATCGGTCTGGCCTTCGACGGCAACTGGGAGGCGATGAGCGGCGACGTGATGTTCGAGCCGAATCTTCAGAGATGTATCTGCGTGGATATCCGCTACGTGCTCCTGCTTATGGACAAGTTCGGCGGCGCAGGTTATCTGCTGAACGAGATGAATATCGTAAAATAATATATGAACAGAGATTTACTCAAGATTCTGTCCTCTGTCCAGCACCCTGGACAGGGGGACAGAAATATAGTCGAACTCGGGATGGTCAGAGAGGCTGAGCTCTCTGACGGAAAGGCAGTTGTGATGCTGGGCTTCCCTCGTCGCCGCGACCCTCTCACGGAGTATCTGGTGGGGGCTGCGCGTGCCGCCCTTATCCGCAATCTTCCTCAGGGTACCGAGGTTGAGGTCAATACCAAGGTCGTCGAGGCGGCTCCGAAAAAGCCTCAGCCCCCGAAGCTGGGCCTGGAGCAGCTGACCAATGTCCGCCATATCATCGGAGTGGCTTCCGGCAAGGGAGGCGTGGGCAAGAGCACCGTGGCAGTGAACCTGGCCGTGGCCCTGGCCCGTCTGGGCTACCGCGTGGGCCTCGCAGACGCCGATGTCTACGGCCCTTCCGTTCCCCTTATGACCGGTACCGAAGGTCTTGTTCCCGAGGCCGTGAAGGAGTCGGAAGATTCTCTGGAACTCATCGTCCCTATCGAGAAATATGGCGTCAAATGGATGAGCATCGGCTATTTCGCTCCGCGTGAGCAGGCCCTCATCTGGCGCGGTCCTATGGCCTGCAATTCCCTGAAACAGATGATTCTGCAGGTTAAGTGGGACACGCTGGACTTCCTTCTCGTCGATATGCCTCCGGGAACCGGCGACATCCATATCTCCCTGGTTCAGGAGATTCCTATGGAGGGCGCGGTCATCGTGACCACTCCTCAGAACGTGGCCCTTTCGGATGTGGAGAAGGGCGTGAATATGTTCAGGAATCCTTCCATAAACCGCAGGATCTTCGGTCTGGTGGAGAATATGGCCTGGTTCACTCCGGAGGAGCATCCTGACGAGAAATACTATATCTTCGGCCGCGACGGCGGCGTGAAGATGGCTTCATCCCTGGGGCTCGACCTTCTCGGTCAGATTCCTATAGTTCAGAGCATCCGTGAATGCGGAGACTCCGGCGAGCCTGCCGCCCTTTCCACCCGCCCTGACGGCCTGGCCTTCCTTGAGCTGGCCCGCACCCTGGTGGAGAAGGTCTGATCTGGCAGTCTCCAGGAAACAGCCTTTGATTGAACGGCCGCGACACTTTTTAAGGTGTCGCGGCCGTTCCGCTATCAATATACAAAAAGGATCAGTCTTCTGTTCCCTTCGGCGCCGGGGTCAGGACCTTCACTCCGAGGCTCTCGATGCGCGAAGCCATCGCAGGGTCTATTTTGGAGTCGGTTATGAGCGTGTCTATCAGAGAGATACGTCCCAAACTCGCGAACGACGGGCTGCCGATCTTCGAAGAGTCTGCGAGCAGATAGACCTTCGAGGCCGCACGGATCATCGCAGATTTCACGGTGAGGTCGCTGAGCGACGGGTAAGTCAGCAGGAAATCATCCTCGGAAATTCCGGCCGTGGCGAGGAAGAGCTTGTCCACGTGGATTCCCTTGAAAAGATTGGCCGCAATCTCGCCTGTCAGCGACAGGGTAGGGGCCTTGAATTCTCCGCCTGACACGAGAAGGTTGATTCCGGGATTCTCTCCCAGGATATAAGCGATGTTCAGAGCGTTGGTCAGCACGTTCAGATTCTTGTATCCGGCCAGAAGTTTGGCGAGCTCGGTGGTGGTGGAGCCTGAGTCCAGAATGATGCTGTCGCCTTCCTGCACGAGGCTGGCCGCCAGGGCGGCAATCTCTCTCTTCTCATCCATATGGGATTTGTTGAAGAGCTGTCCGGTCTTGGCGAATGAGCCGACATCTT
>CAVCSJ010000159.1:0-3623 GCA_963604895.1 bacterium | reverse complement strand
CGTTCCGGAAGAATATTTCTCCCTTACAGGCCTGGAGTTTCTGCGTATTAACTCAACTTATCACACAGGAATGACCTCCCAGACTATGCCTGATGCCATCGGCGATATGGTTAACCTGAAGACAGCCGCGTTCGGATATGTGAATTTCTCCGGCTCCATTCCGTCTTCCATCGGACGTCTTGTCAATCTGGAATCTTTCGTTTGCTTCGGAGGTAATCTGACAGGAACTCTTCCCAAGGAGATGGCAGCCCTAGATAAGCTGACTGAGCTTGACCTGTCCACGAATAAACTTTCCGGGCCGATGCCTGTCGAGCTTTCAGAAATGGAATGGTGGTGGAGAAACTGGACCGGCGTTGTAACCGGCAATCAGATTACTCTCCAAGACATTGTAGATTCCAGAATCCCGGCTCCGAAGAGTACTCCGATCAAATGCCTTGACGGAAACGAAATTGACCTTGACAAAGTCTTTTCATCAAATAAGTACACGCTTCTGATGAACTATAGTGTCGGAAATTCCGATGCGTTAGGCTTTCTCACGGAGTTCGCTTCTTTCTATAAGGAGAACAGATCCAAGGGACTTGAAGCCATCATATATTGCGACTCGAATTCTTCGGATTACAAAAAACAGCACGCTGAGTTCAAGTCGTTGCTTGCTTCAGTGGGGGCCGAATTCAAATCATTTACTTCGTATATGTATGAAGAAGGTCAGCGGGAATTCTATACCGAATATGGGAGAACGATGTATCCGGGAGGTGTAGAAAATGCCCTCGTCATCATCGGGCCTGACAAGACGGTCGAATACGCCAATCATAATAACTCCACTATATTAGGCCTGAAGAACGGCCTGACCGAAGTGATTCCGTTCCTGAGTGAAAAGTTGGATATTGCTCAGGAAGAACGCTATGAATCCTCCGACTACTCGTCCGACGGCAAGGTAGAGATTCTCCGCAAGGCAAGTAAAGGCTCCGGCATCGATCTGGTCATCACAGGAGACGCATTCTCCGACAGGCTCATAGCCGACGGCACATTCAAGGCTATGGCCGAGGATGCAGCGAATGCCATCTTCTCTTCCGACCCTCTCAATTCGTTAAAGGACAGATTCAATATTCATATCGTGAACGCAGTTTCTAAGAATGAGGACTATTTCGACGGATCTTCCACAGTCTACAGCGGAGTCTTCGGAAGCGGCACTGCCTGCGGCGGCGATCACGAGACCGTCCTGCAATATGCAAGGAAAGCTGTTCCCGACGATAAAATGGACAACACCGTAGTTCTGGTCCTGATGAACTCCTTCAAGAATTCCGGTACCGCGTATATGTTTGACCCTGAAAAGACTGAAGGCTTCGGGGAAGGAACCTCCATAGTCTATGTCCCTTACAAGACCTACGCTTCCGGCGGAACTCTGACGGACAATCTGTACGGCACTCTCATCCACGAGGTCGTGGGTCACGGAATCGCCAAACTGCAGGATGAGTACGCTTATACTGAGCAGGGACGCATAACGGATGATGACATCAGATATCTCGACAGGATATCGGGTTACGGCTGGGCGAAGAATGTGGATTATGTCGGCGACAAAGCCAAGGTGAAGTGGAGCAAGTTCCTCACAGACAGCCGCTACTCTTCAGAAGGCCTCGGAGTGTTCGAAGGTGCGTTCACATTCATCTACGGAGCATACAGACCTACAGAAAAGAGCATTATGCGCAGCCATTACGAAACGATGGAATTCAACGCTCCGTCCAGGGAAGCCATCTGGATCCGCGTGATGAGACAGTCGGAAGGCTCCGCCTGGACTCCTGATTACGAGAGCTTCGTGAAGTGGGACAAGTCCCGCGCGGCCGCTCCTGCGGCCAATCCTGCCACCCGCTCCGCAGGTGCTTCAGAGAATACTTCGACTCCTCCGGTATTAGTCCGCAAGACCTGGAGACAGGTCGCCAGGTAATCCACCTGATCATATAATCGCCAAGGGGTGTGCCGCTGTGTTTGCGGCACACCCCTTGACAATTTCATTAGGCAGGCGTTATCAGAGCACCTTCCTGTACAGTTCGACGATGTCCTGACGGCTCACCAGACGCGGGTTGCCAGGCGTGCAGACATCCTCGATGGCCTGGTCGGCCAATGCGTCGATGTCCTTCTCGGTGATGCCGAGGTCGGACAGATGCTGAGGGATGCCCACCTCGATGGCCAGGGCACGTACGGCATCGCAGGCGGCCTGTGCGGCCTCAGCCTTTGTCATACCCTCCTTGTAGGCGTCCATAGCCTTGGCAATCTCCACATATTTGTCTATGCAGACAGGCTTGTTGTATTCCATAATGGTCGGCAGAAGCAGCGCATTGGCCACTCCGTGCGGGATGTCGAAGAGCGACCCCATAGGGTGAGCCATACCGTGAACTACACCGAGGCCCACATTGGAGAATGCCATACCGGCCACATACTGGGCCAGGGCCATTCCTGAACGGCCGACAGGATTCTGCGGATCATATACGGCCTGACGCAGATACTTGTTGATCAGTCTGATAGCCTCGATTTCGAACATATCTGACAGCTCCCAGGCGGCCTTTGTGATATAGCCCTCGATGGCGTGGGTAAGAGCATCCATACCGGTGGCGGCCGTAGTGCCCTTAGGCAGGCTGTACATCAGTTCGGCATCAATGATGGCGCAGCAAGGGATGTCATTAGGATCGACGCACACCATCTTCTTGTGCTTCTCTTCATCGATGATGACATAGTTTATGGTAGTCTCTGCAGCTGTGCCTGCGGTGGTAGGCAGGGCGATAATCGGAATGGTCTTGTGCTTCGTCGGAGCGCATCCCTCCAGGCTGACTACATCGGCGAAATCAGGGTTGTTGGTCACAATTCCGATACCCTTTGCCGTGTCTATGCTGGATCCGCCGCCGATGGCAACGATGAAGTCAGCTCCTGATGCCGCAAATGCATCGACGCCCATCCTGACGTTGGTTACGGTCGGATTCGGTTTTACTTCACTATATACTTCATATGGGATGCCGGCTTCGTCCAGGACATCGGTGACCATCTTGGCCACACCGAACTTCACCAGACCCTTGTCGGTCACTACCAACGCTTTTTTCAGTCCCAGACGGTTAACCACATCCGGCAACTCTTTGCGGGCGCCAGGTCCGAAGTAAGATACTTCATTCAGAATAAAACGATTTACCATAAGATTTTAGTATTATTAATTAATATTCCCGCCAGCAGTCCTTCTGCTGTGCTTTATGTGCAGGACGACCAGAAAACTGTAACGAATGGCTCCGGTAAGTTTCTAAATCGTTTACACGCTTGCTAAGGTAGGACTATTTAATAATATCTCTTTGTCATAATCTTCCGATGGCTGTGCAAATTCTTCAAACGGCCATCAGATTTTACGACGTAACGGAGTCAATAGCCCGATAATATCTTAAAATATGGCAAAAGAGGCACAAGTTGCCCCTTTTGCCATATTCTGTCAGGGTTATACGGTGTAACTTTGGACATATTTAAGTCATATATACGGAATGGGACGCAGGATAAAAGAACGTCAACTTTACAGTGATCAATTTCCAAAAATACTAACCATATGAAGCATTTTTTCAAATTGGCAGCCCTGGTTGCCGCTTTATTCATCG
>CAVCSJ010000158.1:0-3642 GCA_963604895.1 bacterium | reverse complement strand
TTTTCCTCAATTATCCGTATCTTTACCCGGCTGCGATGATATCGCAGAAACCATTTATTAACCCAAAATTTTCAATTCAATGCCTGTCAGCCTTTTACCTGCACTTCTGCTTCAGATTCTGGTCGTCGGATACACGCCCGGACCTGCGAACATCTATTCGCTGGCTATGGCGATCCGTTACGGCCGGGCCCGCTCTATGCGTATGTGGCTGGGGCTTCTGACCGGAGCAACTGTAGCCGTCCTGGCTATGGCCCTCTTTACCCATCTTCTCGGCGAGGCCCTCGGCTCTTATGTAGTCTATCTCAAGTACCTGGGTGCCGCGTATCTGGTCTGGCTCGCTTACGGAATGTGGCGTGACAGAAGCCAGACGGGAGATGACAAACGCGACTGCACCTTCCTGAACGGAATGATAGTTCAGCTTACAAACGCCAAAATCCTCATTTTCGAAATCAGCGTCTTCGGCAGCTTTGTCCTCCCTTATTCCCGCAGTTTCACAGACCTTCTCCCCGTTGCCGCCCTGCTTCTCGTAGCCGGCCCCGGTGCCAATTTCGTCTGGCTGCTGCTGGGCAGCTCCCTCTCCCACATCTTCGATCGCTATCACCACGCCGTAAACATCGGCTCCGCCATCGCTCTGCTCCTCTGCGCCCTCTACATCGTCCTGGCGTAAGAAACAATGGTGACACTTAAAAATCAGACGCTTTTTCTTGTGTTGTTTGCCCAAGTTAACATCTGCCAGATGTACATCACTGAATAATAGCTGGTTATTCCTACGTTCCGTTAAAACTCTTGTTGTTGCGGGCACTTGTCTGCTTGCTTCTGTGGCCATCAGTGCTCAGGATCGCCCGAATGGCGGATTCGGAGGCTTCCAGATGCCTGAAATCAAAATGGATTATTCCGCAATAATTGGTTGGTTCGCCTCCTTGCCCGTGAGGGCGGGAGGCGAAAATTGTTTTTTAATTTGCAATTGCAGATCAAAAGCCGTAATTTTAGGAGATAAAACCGGAAAGTTACAGGATTAAAAGAATTTGATACCTCTAAAGGTGGAATCCTGAAGGCTGAACAGTATTTTTGCGTTACGCGTATTGACGGTGAACTGACGCTGACATAACCACTATGACAACGGCATAAAACACTAAGACAAATTTTAATAAACCATAAATGAAGACACTTTACAGTTTGATTCTTGGCCTTGGAGCCCTGTCTCTGCTCTCCTGCGGCGGAGAGAAAGAAGCGGAAAATGCATTCTACACCCTTAGCAATGGAAATGGTATGAAAGTCACAGTCACCAACTTCGGTGGCCGCATCACCTCTGTGGTACTCCCTGACCGCGACGGAAAACCCCTCGACGTGGTGCTCGGGTTCGACACCGTGGAAGACTACTATCCGCAGAACCATTTGAGCGATTTCGGAGCCGCCATTGGCCGCTATGCGAACCGCATAGCGGGCGGTAAAATCACCATCGACGGAACGGAGTACTCTCTTTCGAAGAACGACGGCCCGAACTGCCTTCACGGCGGAACTACGGGATGGCAGTATCAGAGCTACAAAGTCGTCGAGGCGGACGCGAGCCACATCAGGCTCGAGATGGATTCTCCGGACGGCGACAACGGCTTCCCGGGTAATGTCACGGCGTATGTCACTTACACTCTTACCGCTGATAATAAGATAGATATCTCTTACAGCGCGACCACCGACGCGCCGACCGTCATCAATATGACGAACCATTCATATTTCAACCTCAGCGGTGACCCGACACGCAGCATAGTGGATGACGAGCTTTATGTAAACGCTTCGCAGTTCACTCCTATCGGCCGGTTCAGCATTCCTACGGGCGGCCATATGGACGTCGAGGGAACTCCTTTCGATTTCAGACAGATGCACAGGGTCGGCGACAACATCGATGCTGCCGATGATGAGCAGATAAGGGCAGGCAACGGCTATGACCACAACTGGGTGCTGGATACTGAATGCGATGACAGCAAGGTGGCTGCGACGCTGTATTGTCCGCAGAGCGGAATCGGACTCAATGTCTATACGGATGAGCCTGGTATTCAGGTGTACACGGGCAACTTCCTTAACGGCAGCGTGACCGGAAAGGGCGGCATCGTTTACAACCGTCGCGCCGGCATCTGCCTCGAGACCCAGCACTATCCGGACAGCCCTCACCATTCTGAATGGCCTTCTGTGGTGCTCCGTCCTGGAGAAACCTATTCAAGTCACTGTATCTACGAATTCTTTATCAAGTAAAAATATGGGAATATTCGACCAGATAGCCGCATCGGGCTTCAAAACGATTGACCTTATCATAGTACTCATATATCTTGCAGTACTGATTTTCCTCGGACTTTTCCTCGGCCGCAACAAGAAAGGCAAGGAAAAATCCGCGAATGATTACTTCCTCGCAGGCAACACATTGACCTGGTGGGCCGTAGGAGCATCGCTCATCGCTGCGAACATCTCCGCCGAGCAGTTCATCGGAATGTCCGGCACAAGCTACGCCGATGGCATCGCGACTGCCGCATACGAACTTATGGCCGCTGTGACTCTCATCGTCATCGGCAAGTTCCTGCTGCCTACGATGCTGAAACAGAAGATCTTCACCATCCCGCAGTTCCTTCGCGAACGCTACAATGACGGCGTAGGTCTCGCTTTCTCCATCCTCTGGCTTTTCCTCTATGTCTTCGTCAACCTTACCTCCGTGGCCTGGCTCGGAGCGCTTGCCATCGAGCAGATTCTGGGCCTCCAGGGAGCGATGCTTCAGATAGGCAGCTTCACCGTCTCTATGAGACTGGTAATCATACTCTTCCTTTATGTGATAGCCGGAATCTACTCCATCTACGGTGGCCTGGCTTCAGTGGCCTGGACCGATGTCCTGCAGGTGTTCTTCCTCGTGGGCGGCGGACTCGTGACCGCATACTTCGCCCTCTCGGCAGTGGGTGACGGAAGCGGAGCCCTCGCAGGTCTGAACAACATCTTCGCCGACCTGACCACAGGAGAGCATCTGAACGACGGCCATCTGCACCTCGTGACGCAGCAGAGCCACGGCGCGAGCGCATTCGCCAACGTTCCGGGCATCGCGGCCGTAGTCGGCGGCGTATGGCTCACGAATCTCGGCTATTGGGGATTCAACCAATACATCATTCAGAAAGGCCTTGCGGCCAAGAGCGTGGACGAGGCTCAGAAGGGTCTCATCTTCGCCGGCTTCCTGAAGATATTGATCCCGTTCATCGTGGTGCTTCCGGGAATCTGCGCATACTACATTTCCCTTCATCCTGAGATGTTTACGAACCTCAAGGGCACCATCAGCGTGGCTGACGACGCCTACCCTTGGCTGGTGCGCAACTTCACTCCTGTAGGAGTCAAGGGCCTCACCTTCGCCGCCCTCGCCGCGGCCATCATCTCGTCCCTCGCCTCGATGTTCAACAGTACGTCCACCCTCTTCACGATGGACATCTACAAGAAATATATAAAGAAGGACGCTTCCGACCGCAATCTCGTGAGAGTGGGCCGTATGACATCCCTCGCTGCCCTGGTTATCGCTGCCATCGCCGTGGAGCCTCTTCTCGGCGGTCTCGACCAGGCCTTCCAGTATATCCAGGAGTATTCCGGCTTCATCTATCCGGGCATCATCGTGGTATTCGG
>CAVCSJ010000157.1:0-3675 GCA_963604895.1 bacterium | reverse complement strand
AAAACATAAATTACAGTTTAACAATTATTTATGCCAACAATTCAACAATTAGTTCGCAAAGGACGCGAGGTTCTTGAGGTAAAATCAAAATCTCGTGCGTTGGATGCTTGTCCTCAGAAGAGGGGCGTATGTCTGCGTGTGTATACCACCACGCCTAAAAAGCCTAATTCCGCTATGCGTAAGGTGGCCCGTGTACGTCTTTCCAACTCCAAAGAGGTCAACGCATACATCCCTGGCGAGGGCCACAACCTCCAGGAGCACTCCATCGTGCTCGTACGCGGCGGTCGTGTAAAGGACCTTCCAGGTGTACGTTACCACATCCTTAGAGGAGCTTTGGATACAGCTGGTGTAGAAGGCAGGACCCAGTCCCGTTCCCTCTACGGAGCCAAGAGACCAAAGAAATCTAAGAAGTAATTTTTATTAATTTTTCATTCACCTTAATTTTTTTTCAAATGAGAAAAGCGAAGCCTAAGAAGAGGATTCTACTTCCTGATCCAAAGTTTCACGATATCGAGGTAACCCGTTTCGTGAACAACCTTATGTTGCAGGGGAAGAAGAGTATCGCGTATTCTATTTTTTACGATGCCATTGATATGGTAGGCGAGAAGATGAAAGATTCTGACAAGGCTCCTCTGGATATTTGGAAGAAAGCACTCGAGAACGTAACTCCTCAGATCGAGGTTAAGTCACGTCGTATCGGCGGTGCAAACTTCCAGGTGCCTACGGAGTTGAGACCGGAGAGAAAAGTCTCCCTCTCTATGAAGAATATGATCATGTTCGCGCGTAAGCGTTCCGGTCACTCCATGGCAGAAAAACTCTGTGCCGAGATCGTAGCTGCTTATAACAACGAGGGTGGTGCATTCAAGAGAAAAGAGGATATGCACAGAATGGCAGAGGCCAACAAGGCATTTGCCCACTTCCGTTTCTAATTTTGTATTTGAATGGCTCAGAGAGATCTTAAATACACAAGAAACATCGGCATCATGGCACACATCGATGCCGGCAAGACCACCACATCCGAACGCATCCTTTACTATACAGGAAAGACACACAAAATCGGTGAGGTTCACGACGGCGCCGCCACAATGGACTGGATGGTGCAGGAGCAGGAGAGAGGTATCACCATCACTTCTGCTGCAACTACCGCTTTCTGGCATTACGGCGGAAAGGTTTATCAGATTAACCTGATTGACACTCCGGGACACGTGGATTTTACCGTTGAGGTAGAGCGTTCCCTTCGAGTACTGGACGGTACGATAGCCACTTTCTGTGCTGTCGGCCGCGTTCAGCCTCAGTCTGAGACCGTTTGGCGTCAGGCTGACAAATACGGTGTTCCTAAGATTGCCTATATCAATAAGATGGACCGCGTGGGAGCTGACTTCCTCGCAGTTGTCGAAGAGATAAAGACCAAGCTTGGTGCAAAGGCGGTTCCGGTCTGCCTCCCTATCGGAGCAGAGGATCATTTCCTGGGAATCGTCGACCTTTTATCGAAAAAAGCAATCATTTACGATTCCGGTGATGAACTCGTCAACTATGAGGTAAAGGATATTCCTGCCGATATGATCGACGAGGTCAATACTTGGAGAGACAATCTCCTCGAGGCGGCCGCCGAGTGCGACGAGGCCCTGATGGAGAAGTACTTCGAGGATCCGGAGTCCCTTACCGAGGACGAAGTCATCGCGGCCCTCAGAAAGGGCACCATCGCAATGCAGATAGTTCCTGCGTGCTGCGGTTCTTCATTCAAGAACAAGGGTGTCCAGTTCCTTCTGGACTGCGTGATGCGTTATCTCCCTTCACCTCTCGACAAGGGTTCCGTAACCGGAACCAATCCCAGGACAGGTGACAAGGTGGAGCGCAAACCTTCAGCATCCGATCCTTTCTGCGCTCTGGTCTTCAAGATCGCCACTGACCCGTATGTAGGTCGTCTGGCTTTCCTCAGGGCATATTCCGGACATCTGGATGCAGGTTCTTATGTCTATAACGTCCGCTCTGGCAAGAAAGAGAGAGTAGCACGTCTGTATCAGATGCACTCTAACCACCAGAATCCTATCGAATTCGTGGAGGCAGGTGACATCTGCGCAGCTGTAGGTTTCAAGGATCTGCGCACCGGTGATACCGTCTGCGTGGAAGATCATCAGGTCGCTCTCGAGTCTATGGAGTTCCCGGATCCGGTTATCGGAATCGCAGTGGAGCCTAAGACTCAGCAGGATCTCGACAAACTCGGAATCGCTCTCGGAAAGCTTGCAGAAGAAGACCCTACGTTCACAGTCAAGTCCGATGCTCAGACCGGCCAGACCGTCATCAGCGGTATGGGTGAGCTCCATCTGGACATCATCGTGGACCGTCTTCGCCGTGAGTTCGGTGTGGAGATTAATCAGGGCGCCCCTCAGGTTAACTACAAGGAAGCCATCACAGCCACCGTTCAGCACCGCGAGGTGTTCAAGAAACAGACCGGCGGCCGTGGAAAGTTTGCGGACATCATCGTCGAGATCGGTCCTGCGGACGAGGGCGTTACCGGACTTCAGTTCGATAATCAGGTCAAGGGTGGTAATATTCCTAAGGAATTCATTCCTTGTGTACAGAAAGGTTTCGAAACGGCTATGTCGAACGGTGTTCTGGCAGGCTATGAGGTTCAGTCTATGAAGGTTACCCTCCTCGATGGTTCATTCCATCCGGTGGATTCCGACCAGCTGTCCTTCGAGCTTGCGGCCAGAATGGCATTCAGGCACGCTTGTCCTAAGTGCAAGCCTGTGCTTATGGAGCCTATTATGAATCTCGAGGTAGTCACTCCGGAAGACTATATGGGTGAAATAGTCGGTGATATCAACCGCCGTCGCGGTCAGATTTCCGCTATGGATTCCGCAGCCAACGGAGCACGTATCGTGAAGGCCTTCGTTCCGCTTTCGGAACTGTTCGGCTATGTGACTGTCCTCAGAACCCTTTCATCCGGTCGAGCCACAAATACTATGAGCTTTGACCACTATTCAGAAGTGCCGCCTGCATTTGCAAAGGGCATTATCGAGAAGAGTGGGTATAAGCTTTCAGATGATGAGTAATGATTATTAAAAAGTAAGTAGATATGAGTCAGAAAATTAGAATTAAGCTCAAATCCTTCGATCATATGCTCGTAGACAAGTCAGCTGCTAAGATCGTCGACACAGTGAAGGCTACTAACGCCAAGGTAAACGGACCTATTCCGCTTCCTACAAACAAGAAAATCTTCACTGTAAACCGCTCCACCTTCGTTAACAAGAAGTCACGTGAGCAGTTTGAACTCGACTCTTACCGCAGACTTCTCGACATCGAGGATTCTAACGCCAAGACAGTTGATGCTCTTATGAAGCTTGAGCTGCCTTCAGGTGTTGAGGTTGAGATCAAAGTCTGATCGAAGTTTTTTCCGGAAGGGTGCAAGGCATCCCGAAAGAATTAGTATATTTGCAAGCCGGTCACAGGGAGCGCAGGCTCCCTGAAGCTTGGCTGGCATAGGGTCCCATAGCTCAGTTGGTTAGAGCATCTGACTCATAATCAGGGGGTCGTAGGATCATGCCCTACTGGGACCACAAAACAAAACAGACACTGCATCTGCAGTGTCTGTTTTGTTTTGTGGCCCCCTGGGCGCTTATTCATTGGGGAGAGAACTCCCCAAGCCCCTCCGGTCGCTTCGCTCCTTAGGAG
>CAVCSJ010000156.1:0-3706 GCA_963604895.1 bacterium | reverse complement strand
TAGGAGAACAAAAATATCGGAAAATTATGAAACTTGCAAGAAAGAGCCTATATTTGCAGTCGCGTAACATTTTTCAGATTAAAATTTAGAATCAGATATGTTTATTTTTGACTCCTCCATCGGAAGGAAATTCATCCAGAGCGTCAGCGGCGCTTTCCTTGTTATTTTCCTCCTTCTCCACGCAACCATTAACTTTTTCTCTGTAATTGATTCCTGCAGAGGCACATTCGGTGTATGCGCCAACGATGAAGTTCTTTTCTCGCCAGGCGACGGCCTCTTCAAGGTAGGTTGTGACTTTATGTCCACGACTTTGGTCGACGTCATGGTTCCGATCCTTGCGCTCGGATTCATTATCCATATCGCATACGGAATCTGGCTGACATTCCAGAACTACAGGGCTCGCGGCGGTTACAAGCGCTACGAAGTTGCCAGCAAGGCCGCTACGGACTCCTGGTCTTCGAAGAATATGGCAGTGCTCGGCATCATTATCCTCGGCTTCATCGCTTTCCATCTCTGCCACTTCTGGGCCAAGATGCAGCTGCCTGAGATGTTCGGAGTAGGTACTTACGAGGACAACCCTTACGTTCTTCTCACCACCGTATTCAGCAAGTGGTATATCCTCGCTCTTTACATAGTATGGTTCATCGCCATCTGGTTCCACCTCACACACGGTTTCTGGAGCATGTTCCAGACACTCGGATGGAACGGCAAGAACTGGCTGAAGAGACTCAAGGTGATAGGCGTCATCGTCGCCACCGTCATCGTGCTCGCTTTCATCACCGTGGGTGTCAATGCATTCTGCGAGGCTCAGGCTCTGATTTAAATCAGCATACCCTCCTGATAATTTTTGAGAATTAAAAAATATTTGCTACCTTTGCGGTCCCTATATTGTGTAGGGATCGCAATTTTTTGTATTAACTAATTAAAGATCAAGACAGTGGACACACAAAGCTACAAAACTGTATCGCTTAACAAGGCGACAGTAAACAAAGAGTGGGTTGTCATTGATGCTACCGATCTGGCACTTGGTCGTCTTGCATCCCGCGTTGCTCTTGTCCTCCGTGGCAAGACCAAGCCGGGATACACTCCTCACGTTGACTGCGGTGACAACGTCATCGTTATCAATGCCGAGAAGGTGGCCCTCAAAGGCAACAAGATGACAAATCGCATTTATGTTCATTACACAGGTTATCCTGGTGGACAGCGATTCACAACGCCTAAGGAGATCCTTGAAAAGAGACCTGCCGAGCTGATTAGGAGAGCTGTAAAGGGTATGCTCCCTAAGACACGTCTTGGTGACGATATTCTCGGAAATCTGCACGTATATGCAGGTCCGGAGCATCCTCATCAGGCTCAGAACCCTAAGGTTATTAAGTTGGACGAAATTTAAACAGAGCAAATGGAACAGATTCACGCCCTTGGAAGACGTAAGGCAGCTGTGGCTCGCGTTTATCTTGCAGATGGAAAAGGTGAGATCCTTGTAAACGGTCGCCCTCTCGAGAACTATTTCGCAGAGGAGTCCCTCCGTTACATCGTAAACCAGCCTTTCTCCGTTACCGGTACAGCCGGACAGTTCGATGTTAAGGTGACTGTCGTAGGCGGTGGTACCAAAGGCCAGGCCGAGGCTATCAGACTCGGTATCGCCCGCGTACTCTGCGAGAAGGATAAGGAGGCTTATCGTTCTACTCTCAAGGCAGCAGGATTCCTCACCCGCGACGCTCGCGAGGTCGAGAGAAAGAAACCTGGACAGCCTGGTGCACGTAGACGCTTCCAGTTCAGTAAACGTTAAACTACTATTACTGTTTTACACTCAAGTACAGCACGGTTCCCAAACTTTCCGATCTTCGATGAGATGCGAATCCGCGAAGCTGCCTGAAGGTTGCCGGTGCTGCGGAAAATCAGGGAGACTGACAAGGTCACTACTCCCGGATTGATGAAAAGAGCCCCGAGAATGGAAAACTCAGGGATTAGTAAAAATCAACAGAATTTTTAAAAGACAATGTCACGTACAAATTTCCAGGAATTGCTTGACGCAGGCGTTCACTTCGGACATCTTTCACGCAAGTGGAACCCGAAAATGGCTCCGTATATCTTCGATCAGAAGAACGGCATCCACATCATCGACCTGCACAAGACTGTCGTCAAGATAGACGAGGCTGCTGAAGTAATGAAGGAGCTTGCCCGTTCAGGCCGCAAGATCCTCTTCGTAGCCACCAAGAAACAGGCTAAGGAAATCGTTTCCCAGAAGGCAGCCGAAGTGAATATGCCTTCTATCACTGAAAGATGGGCCGGCGGTATGCTCACAAACTTCCCGACCATCCGCAAGGCCATCAAGAAAATGTCTACCATCGACAAGATGAAAGAGGACGGTACTTTCGAGAAGCTCGCCAAGAGAGAGCGTCTCCAGGTGGACCGTCAGAGAGCGAAGCTCGAGAAGAACCTCGGTTCCATCCGCGACATGAGCCGTCTCCCTTCAGCTATCTTTGTAGTCGATGTCCAGAAAGAAGCCAATGCTATCAAAGAAGCCAATCGTCTCAATATTCCGGTGTTCGCCATGGTTGATACTTGTTGCGATCCTACCCCTATTGATTATGTGATTCCGGCGAACGACGATGCAGCGAAATCCATCGAATGTGTGGTTAACGTTCTTTGCAAGGCTATCCAGGAAGGACTCGAGGAGAGAAAGCTTGAGAAGGATAAGGAAGTCGCTGAGGAAGAGGCTGCCGTTAAGCCTACAGCCAAGAAGCTCCGCGCCCGCAAGGGTGCCCGTCCAGTGGACGTAGAGGCAGAGGCTGAAGCTGAGGCCGCTGAGGCTCCTGCAGCTGAGGAAGAGAAAGCAGAATAATTTTTAAAGCACACGAATTATGCAGATTACCGCACAAGACGTAATGAAGCTGCGCAAGATGACCAGCGCCGGTATGATGGATTGCAAGAAAGCTCTCACAGAGGCAGAAGGCGATTTCAACCGCGCTATCGAGATCATCCGCGAGAAAGGCAAGCTCGTAGCTGCCAAGAGAGCTGACCGTGAGACCACCGAAGGTGCTGTCAAGGCCCGCGTACAGAACGGCAAGGGTATCCTCGTATGCCTCGGCTGCGAGACTGACTTCGTTTCCAGAAACGAGGCTTTCCAGTCCCTCGCAGAGGCTATCGCAGACGTTGCAATCGCTAACCTTCCTGCTGACGCAGAGGCTCTCAAGGCCTGCAAGATGGCTGACGGTCAGACCGTTGAAGAGGCTATCGAGGCTCAGACCGGAAAGACCGGCGAGAAGCACGTGCTCGCATACTATGCACTTGTCGAGGCTCCTTTCGTAAAGGAGTACATTCATAAGGTAAACGGCAAGCTCGGCGCTCTCGTAGGTTTCAACAAGGAAGTTCCTGAGGCTATCGCAAAGGGTATCGTAATGCAGGTCGCTTCTATGAATCCTGTCGCTATCTCCGCAGCTGACTGCCCTCAGTCAGTTATCGACAATGAGCTTTCCATCGCTCTCGAGAAGACTAAGGAGGAGCTCGTGAAGAAGGCTGTGGACGCCGCTCTCACCAAGGCAGGCATCAATCCTGCTCACGTGGACAGCGAGGCTCACATCGAGTCCAACACATCCAAGGGCTGGCTCACTCCTGAGCAGGCAGACAAGGCTCGCGAGATTATCAAGACCGTAGGCGAGGAGAAGGCTGCAAACCTTCCTGAGCAGATGGTTCAGAACATCGC
>CAVCSJ010000155.1:0-3733 GCA_963604895.1 bacterium | reverse complement strand
CTGTCCGAGCCGCAGGCGCATAAGTAGTGATTACTGATTATAATAAAGGCGATGAAGAACTTGATCTTCCGTCAAAATATTTTTTGTAGTTTCCAAAATTACCTTAACTTTGCAACATTGATATGATTTTTAATGCTTTGAGAGAAGGCAAGCTCTCGTGCAAGTTAACAGGGTATTTTTTCGATAGAATGAATGCCCTGTTTTTTTGATAGAAAACGGATGGCGTACTATTTCAGCCGCTCCTTGCTCTCAAATCATTACAAATCATATCAATATGAAAATAATCATAAACACAGAAAGCACGAGAGAGCGCCTTACAATAGTCTGTGAGGAAGAACTCAGCAAAGGCATCCTAGTCAGGGGTCATTTTCGGATGGCTGGTGGCAGGAAAGTCTATGTGAAGACCGAGAAGCAGTTTTGAAGTGGTTCCTCTTTTTTCTTACTCGGCCTTTCCGGCCATTTTCATCTTCGTCATCGGTCACGTAGCAACTGCTACGCTCCCTCTTCCGAAGCCGAAACTGCCTCGGAAATTCCGCATAATAAAATGCGGGAACCACTTCAAAACAGCTTCTCACTATCGTAAACGATAGCCGAGCCGCTCCCAATCCCATCCGTTCGGAAGTCATTCGCTTGCCTGCGAATGGCTTCCGTTATTCTATATCTATGAACATTGGACGGCAACGCCGGCCGGGGAAGACTGCTGAGTCGAAGCTCCTAACAGGCCGCGTCAGGCGGCGGCCGTAGTGCGAGCAGGGTGGCTTGTGTGATAGCTCGCGCGGAGGCTGCTTCCCCCGTAATGGGGGATTGAGGGGGAAATTATTGGACGGCGGAGCCGGCCGGACAAGACTGCTGAGTCGAAGCTCCTAACAGGCCGCGTCAGGCGGCGGCCGTAGTGCGAGCAGGGTGGCTTGTGTGATAGCTCGCGCGGAGGCTGCTTCCCCCGTAATGGGGGATTGAGGGGGAAATTATTGGACGGCGGAGCCGGCCGGAGGGAAAGTTTTGCGGTCGCAGAGTCTGACCGGTGCGGCGCGGCCAATCGTTATATATTCGCGGCGCGCATAATGTCGGCGAAGACTCCCGCGGCGGTGACTTCGGCGCCGGCGCCGTAGCCTTGGATTATGAGGGGGTGAAGGTGATAGCGCTCTGTGGTGAGCAGGACGATATTGTTCGAGCCCTCGAGCGGACGGAAGAGGGGACTGGTGGCATCGACCTCCTGAAGGCCGACACTGCATTGGCCGTCGGTGAGACGGGCCACAAAACGCCACTGCAGGCCTCTGGAACGCACACTGCGGCGGTGCGCCTCGAACGCGGAGTCGAGCTCCGGAAGGCGGCGCCAGAACTCCTCGATGGTCAGGTCGAAGTACTCGGCGGGCAGCAGGGGAGTCGTGCGGACGTCCTCCATATTCACCGCGTAACCCGCCTCGCGCGCGAGAATCACGATCTTGCGCACCACGTCCTTGCCGCTCAGGTCGACGCGCGGATCGGGCTCGGAGAACCCCAGGTCCTTCGCGCCACGGACCGCCTGACTCAGCGTAACAGTCTCAGAGACAGTGTTTAATATATAATTGAGCGTTCCGCTCAATACAGCTTCGATCCTCTCGACCCTGTCGCCGCTGGCGGTCAGGTCGGTGACGGTGCGGATGACCGGCAGGCCGGCGCCTACGTTCGTCTCGAAGAGGAACTTGATGTTACGGCGGTAGGCCTCCTCCTTAAGTGCCTTGTACTCAGCGTAATCAGTCGAGGACGCGGCGATTTTGTTCGCGGCGACGACGGAGATGCCGTGCTGGAAGAAATCCTTGTACAGAGCCGCGATCTCCGCGCTGGCGGTGCAGTCCACGAAAACGGAATTGAAAATGTTCATCCCGATCACCTCGTCGCGTAACCTCTTGGTGTCCAGAGGAATGCCGTCGGTGCTAAGCTTCTCGAGGTCCACTCCGCCACGGTCGAACACTCCGCGCGTGCTGCGGGCGATGCCGACGACGTTGAGCTTGAGATTGCGCTCGCGCATCAGCTTCTCCCTCTGCGCATCGATCTGCCTCAGAAGGCTTCCGCCGACCGTGCCGATGCCGCAGATAAAGAGATTAACTTCCTGATACTCAGAAAGGAAGAAGGAATCGTGTATGACGTTCAGAGACTTCCTGAGGAACTTTCTCTCGACGACGAATGAGATGTTCGTTTCGGAGCTGCCCTGCGCGACTGCGATAGCGTTGATGCCGTTGCGGCCGAGGGTGGTGAAGAGCTTGCCCGGGATGCCGCAGTTTTTCTTCATATTTTCGCCGACGATGGCGATAGTCGAGAGCTCGCGCGTGACGCTGACAGGGTTCATCGAGCCGCGCCCGATTTCGTAAGCGAACTCAGCATCAAGAAGTTGCGCGGCGAGCTCACTGTCTTCTTCGCGAAGACCGAGGGAGATGCTAGTCTCGGAGGAGGACTGGCTGGCGAGGAAGACGCTGATGCTGTTGTCCGCGAGAGTGGAGAAAATCCGGCTGTTCACGCCGACGATTCCGACCATCGAAGTTCCGGAAACGGTGAGCAGGCAACAGTTGTTAATGCTTGTGATTCCGGTGATTACGCGATCATTCTTGCGGCATTCGCGCTTGATGACGGAGCCGGGTGCCTCGGGGTGGAAGGTGTTCTTCACCAGAAGCGGGATGTCCTTCACGTAGACGGGGTAGAGGGTCGGCGGATAGATGACCTTCGCGCCGAAGTTGCAGAGCTCCATCGCTTCGGTAAAGCTCAGTTCTTCAATGACATAGGAGGTCTTGATGACGCGCGGGTCGGCGGTCATGAAGCCGTCCACATCGGTCCAGATCTCAAGGCACTCGGCACCCAGACCCGCCGCGAGAATGCTGGCGGTGTAGTCCGATCCGCCGCGACCGAGGTTCGTAATCTTGCCGTCGCCGCTGTCGCGCGAAATGAAGCCCGGGACAATCGCTATTTTGCGGGCTTCGCCCAATGCTGTGGTCTTGTTATTTTCCGGGGCTTCGCCCAATTTTGCGGTCTTGCCGACAGCAGGGGATTGGACGGCGGAGCCGGCCGGGAGAAAGTCCGCAAACGCTTTATTTATAAGTGGATAGGTGGCTGCAGCGTCGAGCTCGTTCTTGCGGTGGCGGTAGACCGTGCGGATGAATTCGAGCGAGTCGCGGCGCACGGCTCCGTCGATGAGCGAGGTCACGATGTGGGACGAAATGCGCTCGCCGAAGCTCACGATTTCGTCCAATGTCTTGTCTGTCAGTTCTTTAAGTAGGAACACGCCTTTGTACAGGTCGGCGAGCTCGCTCAGAAGGTCCTTGACTGTCGCGAGAAGGGGAGTCTCGGGAGCCATTGCTGTGGCGGTCTTGTCGGTCGGGAAGCAGGCCTCGATCATATCGAAGTGACGCTTCTCGATCTGCGCAAGTTCCTGAAGATAAGCTTCATCGCCTTTCTGAGCCATCCTGGCGGTAGCGATCAGACGGTCGGTGATGCCGCCTAGCGCTGAAACCACGACGATGACGGGCTCGGTGCGGGCCTCGACTATCTTCTTGACATTCAATATGCTTTCCACGGAGCCGACCGATGTGCCCCCGAATTTCAGAACTTTCATACTTCTTGAAGCTGCTTTGATTAACCTTCCAGGATTTTTCAAAATGAGACCGTAAATTTACTCTTAATTGTATGAATTCGCAAATCCGTCCATCCTAAAACGTTCTCGATGGACGAGTTGCCATTTTCCGCTGACTCGTCCATTTTAAAA
>CAVCSJ010000154.1:0-3757 GCA_963604895.1 bacterium | reverse complement strand
TAGCCTCTTCCTCTTCATTTGCAGGCTCCACGGTACGGCAGGATTTGCCTTCCAGGAGGGCCGCACGGTATCTTTCGAGCAGGTCGGCAAGTTTCTTGGCCTCCTTGTCCGCACCGATCTTGGCCTGTTTCTGAACCTTGGCAAGGCGGGTTTCCACGGTCTCGAGGTCCTTTATCTGAAGTTCTGCGTCCACCACTTCCTTGTCTCTGACAGGATCTACGCTGCCGTCCACGTGGACAATGTTTCCGTCATCGAAGCAGCGGAGTACGTGCAGGATGGCGTCGGTCTCACGGATATTGGCGAGGAACTGGTTTCCGAGGCCTTCTCCGTGGCTTGCTCCCTTCACCAGGCCGGCGATATCCACGATATCCACCGTGGCAGGGATGGTCCTTTTCGGCTTACAGAGGTCAGAAAGGGCATCCAGGCGGCGGTCAGGGACGTTGGTGGACCCGAGGTTCGGTTCTATGGTACAGAATGGGAAATTGGCGCTCTGCGCCTTTCCCGAGCTTATACAGTTAAAGAGTGTGGATTTGCCTACATTCGGCAATCCGACGATTCCACATTTTAGTGACATTATTCGTAATTATTTGAATAGCAAATATAGTCATTCTGCCAATATAACCCGACACTATTTTCCGTCTTTTTGCGGGAGGATTCAAGAAAGAGAGCGCGAATTCAAGATTCGTATACGCACGCGAAAGAATTTCGCCACATTTTTTCGGAGGGTGGCGGATTTTCGCCGAAATTGGGACAACTTGCCGCCGGGATTGCAACGCAGCGCGCGGCGAAACCGCCTTTGCGGAACACATAAACGACACCGAAATATGAAACTTTGGAAAACACTTTGCGCCCTGTCGGCATTGGTCGCGGCAGCGACCGGAGAAATCTTCACGCAAGCGCCTGCGAACGGGCATTTGCGGGCCGTCTGCGACGTCCAATCCGGTAGCGGCGCTCTCCACTCCTCCTCCAAGCGGGATTCGCTGCTTGTGATGTTCTGGAACTGCGAGAATTTCTTCGATTACACGGACTCTGGCACGGGCGTGTCGGACTGGGAATTCTCAAGCAGGGGGAGCAGGCATTGGACGGCTAAACGCTTCTATGCGAAGTGCGGTCTGTTCGCGAAAGCGGTTCTCTACATTGCTGATAATGAAGGATGTCTGCCGGATGTTATAGGACTTGCGGAGATAGAGAACGCGGGGGTGCTCAGGCGACTGATCTCATCTACTGCACTTCGTAAACTGGACTACCGCTATATCCATTACGACTCTCCGGACCACCGCGGGATAGACTGCGCGCTGCTCTACCGGACGTCGCGCCTCGATCCCATCTGCTCGAAGCCCTGCCACCTGGACAGCCTCGCGACGCGCGACATCCTGCTCGCACAGTTCGTGACCGTCTCCGGCGACTCTCTCGCCATTCTCGTGAATCACCACCCTTCGAAATACGGAGGCGATTCTAGCGAAGGCCTCAGGACCTTGGCTATGAGACGTTTGCGATCCATAAGCGACTCGCTTGCCCTCGCCGGCTGGCGAGACTGTCTTGCGGTCGGAGACTTCAACGAACACTCTCCGAACCCCGTCTTCGACATTCTTCCGCCTTCTCTGCTCCCTCTCACTCCGACTCCCGGCTCATTTCCGGGCAGCATCCGCTTCAACGGCCACTGGGAACTCATCGACCTGGCCTTCGCATCCACTCCGCTTGAGCCGCGGGCACGCTTGCGTGTCCGCCCCCTGCCCTTTCTGCTCGAAAAGGATTCCGGGCACTCAGGCCTGCGGCCGCTGCGGACCTTCACAGGCCCGCGCTGGAAAGGTGGCTTCTCCGACCATCTCCCCATCCTCGTAACCCTGTATCCCAAAACGGAGTCCGGGCGACACTCCGCAGAGAGCCGTCCGGACAAATAATGAGTATAAAATGCGTGATTTTTCTATCTGCTAGAAGAAACGTGCCCTGTGGTCTGTGACAGCGTCAGTAGACATTACAGGAACGATCATCTGGCTGTTGTACTGATTCTTCTGGTTCTGGAAATTCTTGGCATCGTCCTCTGTGTAGAAGGAAGCGACGTCACGACCGGTAACAGTGAATACATAAGTACCGATGGATCCGGCTACAGGACCGCAGATCTGGCCTTCCGGAGCAACACTTACAGCACCGATGAACTTAGGATCAAGGGAGCGTGCGGACAGAGATGAGAAAGCAACACCTGTCTCGCTGCTTACGCTGGTACCGAGCTTCTCGGCAATCTGATCGAGGGAGCTGAGACCCTTGATCTGCTCTGCAACCTCAGCAGCCTTCTTCTCGGAAAGCTTCTCGGCATAGAGCTGCTGGCGGATCTGTGAAGCGACCTCGCCAACCTTTGCATAACCCTCTTCGTGGATGTCCTTTACGACAGTGATGAAGAAGTAGTTCTGATTAACGGTGATGATATTGGAAACCTTGCCCTTCTTGTTGTCGAAGATCCAGCGGGTAACTTCCTTGGCATTGTCGATGGCGCCGTAAGCTTCGGTGTCCTCGGTAATGCGGTTCAGCGGATGAGAGTAAACACCCATAGAATCCACTGCAGCGCGGTAATTCTCGTAGTTGCCGTTAGCGATAGTGGCGAACTTGTTGGCCTTTGCGTAGTACTCGTTGAAAGTCTGGTTGCTTGCGAGAGTGGTCTTCTCGAGGATAGCCACCTGCTTCTTGAGAACAGGCTTGGTCTTCTCGCTCACGAGAACGACGTGTGTACCGTACTGTGTGGTGAGAACGAACGGCTTGCCTGCCTGAGCATCGATAACTGACTCGAAACCAGGAATCATATAGGTCTGAGTCATCCAGCCGATATTTCCGAGCTCACCGTCAGCTGCAGAGCTCTGGTCTGCAGAATACATGGCAACGAGATTGGAGAAGTTTGTACCCTTCTGAGCAGCAACGTTGCAGAGGCTGTCTGCCAGATGCTCGGCGTTGTCACCCTGAATAAGGATATGCTTTACATATGCTGAATCGGATACCATAGCGCTGTCCATAACTCTTGCGGCATAGAAAGTATTGCCGGAATTGAAGATAGGAGATGCGTTCTGGGACTCGGCACCGAAAGCATAGTCATTGATGTCCTTGGAGATGGTATTCAGCTCACCTGCCTTGTACCAGTATGTGGAGAGTGCACGGTCAGAGTTCTTGAGAAGGAAGGTCTTCATATTGTCTGTGGTGCAGAACTCGTCGTAAACCTCGGTAAGCTTGTTGCTGGTCTCGTTGATGTCATTCTGTGAAGGAACAACCTCGTAAACCACGTACTCGATGTCGCGGCTGTCATTCTGCTTGAAGAACTTCTTGTGAGATGAATAGTACTCCTTGATCTCGCTGTCTGAAACCACGATTGTGGAGTCTGTAGCGTAGGAAAGCGGAACCATCACGAAATCCACGTTCGCGGTGTTGTTGTTCTCCTCCACTGCCTTTGCGAGTGTGAGTGCATTCTCTGCGTTGCTGTAGTTGAAGAGAGCGCCGTACTTCTGGTAGAACTGCTGGTTGTAAACGGTATTCTGGAGATAATCCCAATACTGCTTGAGACGGCCGGTCTCGTCAGAAGATATGTTCTGAACGAAATCCACTACGTTCTGAGCATTGAAATTACCGTTCTGGTCAGAGAATACACCGCTCTGGAGGATGACAGGGGAAATGTTTTCACCTGTAGTGAGCTCCACCATCTCAGCCTCGCCTACTCTGAGACCTGCAGCCTTGGCGTTCTTCACGAAGAGGTACTTGTCCACAAGACCCTGCCAGG
>CAVCSJ010000153.1:0-3835 GCA_963604895.1 bacterium | reverse complement strand
CCTGCAGCCTTGGCGTTCTTCACGAAGAGGTACTTGTCCACAAGACCCTGCCAGGCAGCGTTTCTGACCTGCTTCTGCTGAGCCTCTGAGCTTGCGGAGGAACCTGTAAGCATCTCGCTTATGGTCGTGTAATTGCTTACCTCATCCTGAAAATCCGTGTAAGATATGGATTTGCCGTTAATCTCGCCCACATCATACTTTGAAGACATTGAATTGAGAGCCGACTCCACCTGGGTCGGGTCGATAATGAACGAAAGAAGGCCCAAAGCGACCAGAATTGAAATCGCCAGACCGAACTTCGTGCGCATTTTTTGAAGAACCGCCATTTTATTATCTAATTTTTAATTACTTATCTAATTTGGACCGTCACTGCGGCACAAAACATTCCAATAGGGCTGCGAAGATAGTGATTTTCTGACAAACGCGAAACTATTTTTTCGGAAATGGTCCTATAAAATTAACAGAATCAACAACAACGGCCGTCGAATCGTGCACTACGACCATAAAATTGTTGAACGGACGGTTAAGAATCGCATTGCTTGCACGTTCGTCCGAACGCATTCCGAAGCCCTGGCTGAAGCCGTCCGAGGAGTACATTCTGACATAGCAGTCCGTGTATATCTCCTGGTTTGCGCGGTCCCAGTAAAGGGTGTCAGTCTCCATAGTCTGCTGTTTTATCACATTCTGAATGACCACATTGCCGAAGGCTTCCCAAGTTTCCTTGTTGTCAGCCTTGTGCTTGATGTGCATTGCATTGTCGGAGAAAATCGTGGTTTCCAGCAAACCTTCGGATGTGTATGCATAGACTGAAAGCCCTTCCGGGAAGGATTCATAGGTGGTGGAATCCGTGTCGTAGCGCTCCATCCTCGGAGCCTCCATACGCATCTGCATCACACCGTTCGTGCTCTGTACCGCGAACATACTGTCCACTACCTGGACAGGAGTTTTCTCGAGGTCCAGCTTCTCCGCTTCACCCAATTTGTCCCGACACGAAAAGACGATGATAGCAACCACGAGGGTGGTTGCCATCATCTTCATCGTATGTCGTATTCCGGACAAAGCTTTTTTACTTCTGAGTTCTTACGGTAGTCGTAGCTCTCATACCGCCGCAGGATACGGTGTATGACTGACCGTCGGTAACATCGTACATAAAGGCCTCAGCTGTCTGAGGATAGTATGATGAATAGGAACCGATGAGCTTGTTGGCCTCTTCGGCGAGGGACGGATCAGCGTTCTTTGCCTTCTGGAGGTAATCTACAGCTACCCAGTAAGGAGCGCGTCTTGAAACTTCGTCACCACCGCAGACTGTTGATCCCCAAATGTTGGCGATAAGGAAGTAAGCCTTTCCTGTGTACTCCGGATTCTGTGTTGCAGCAGCCTGAGCGGCAGCGAATGCCTTGGCTGACATACCGTTCTTGAAGCAGTATGTTGCGAGTTCGTAGTTGTATTCGCCCTTCTGAGCCTCGTCGCAGTCAGGATAAGAGATAGCTTCTTCGAGATATTTGACAGCATCGTCCTTGAGACCGTGAGCGGCATTTACTCTGTATACGAAATATGCGGAAGTGTAAGAAGGATTGGTCTTGTACATCGATGTCACTGCCTTGAGGTAGAGGTCATTGTCTGTACAATCCTCGGTGATGCTCATAATCTTCACGATGTTGCTTACGAGAGCATTGTCATCAGGATTTGCCTCATATCTAGGAGTAAAGAGAGCGATGAGATCGTCGCAGGAAGCAACCTTGCTGGAGATGAAGAGGCTCTCGAGGTCAGTCTTTACGCTTGCGAGCTGCTCCTTGTCGCTGTCCTTGGCAGGAGTTGTGCTGTCGATGAGGTCCATATAGTCCTGATAGAGATTGATGAGCGAAGCTGCATCCATCTTGCCGTCATTGTAAAGCTCGAGAGCTGAATTGAATGCAAAGATATAAACAGTCGGCTTGGTATCCTTGCCGTTTGCGGCGATTACTGAAGAGTAAATATCATAAGCGCGCTGTGAATCGTTCTTGAGGTAGTTGGAAACATCCACCGCCTTGTTGTTCAGGGAAGTCACAGCATACTTAGGATAGTACTGGGCTCTGGTATCGTGAATGGTGAGAAGGGAGTCCAGGAGGGCTGCCTTGTACTCAGTATTTTTTGCGTTCTTGGTGACAAGCCTTCTGAGAAGGGTTGTACCGTCGATGAGAAGATTCTGGCTTGCCGTAGGAGGGCAGATCTGATATGCCTTTCTCCAGCTTGGAATGGACTCGTCGTAATTCTTCTGCTTGAAGTACTCCTTGTAGTATGAGAGGTACTTTATACACTCGGCACTGTCTGCGCCATATTTTCCCTGGGCGAATGCATTCGTGCCCAACAAAACTGCTACTGCAGCAACAACTAAACTTAATTTTTTCATTATGGTAGTAATTTTATTGTCATTCACTAATTGTATCTCGTCTTCTGGAACCAGTAATCGAAGATGTTGAATCCTATCGAGAAGTTGATGAAGCGTTCACGGATCATATTTCCGGATGTGGATGCCCTCTGGCCGAAGTCTACCGCAAAATTGATTCCGTTGTAGTATCTGAAGACCGGAATCGTGCCTCCGAGCGTGATTCCATAGGCCTTCACCTGGTTTCCGTCCATCAGGTAATAGGATTTGTCGTAGTACGCACCCACTCTGTACGCGCAACGTTTGTAGAAGTAACGGACGTCGTTGCGGTTAGGTACGATTTCGAAACCGGCGCGGACAGATTCCGTGTTTGTGGCTGTAATCCTGGAGGTTCCGGAGACTGCAAAACCCTCGGCTACGGACATTCCAGAATTGGTCCAGTCTGAGCGGGTGTAGTTCACTTCGGCTCTCCATCTGTTTTTGTGGTTATAAGAAATACCAGCTCCCCATTCTGTAGGGATACTCACTCTCTGTGATGCAAACTTCAGTGTATCAGTAGAATAACGAAGCGTATCATTCTGGGCGGCACCGGCTGAAATCTCGTAGTTGGTAGAGAATCCCCTGATCTTTGCGCCAAGCGAATAGGTGGCTCCCACCACTATCGAAGATCCTGTTCCCACCGGCTGCTCGTACTGGATTCCGAACTTCGCCGAGGTCGCGCGGAGAATAAGCTTGCTGCCGCTTGAAATGTTGCTGTATGCAGAATTTCCGAAAGAGAGGGTATTTGCCTTATCGATATTGCCGAAGTACTGGATTCCCTCCACACCGAGACTGAGGCGTCTCCAGAACATCACTCCGGCGGAAACGAAAAGCTTATACATACTTCCCTGCCCCTGAGCGGTGTACTGTGTACTGCCAGCCTGGCTGAGTACATCCTTGGAATCCACATCAGAAGTGTATGCATAACCTGTGGAGCTGTACGGTGCCAGACCGAACATCATCGCTGAAGTCTTGTATACCGGGAACGAAAGTACGAGGTCGTTTACGTTGAAAGAATTGTTCACGGAACGTACTCCGTTCTGAGTGAAGATCTTGTTGTTCTGCTGCAGAGACATGTCGGCCATAAAGGACAGAGTGTCGCGGGCAGTGACCGCCGCAGGATTGAGATAGTTCAGATAGCGCTTGTTCCTTCCGGCTATTCCGACACCGCCCATACTCTTGTTGTAGGCTGAGCCCTGATTGTTCAGCTCTCCTATGCCGAAGATGGAATACGGAGTGTAACTGCTGTAAGCGCCTGACTGAGCGTATACGGCAATCTCCGCGAACAGAATCGCAGCTCCCAACAACAAAACCTTACTGATTGTTTTTCCTGACATAATCGTCTGTTAAAATCGCTAATCCCATCATTACGAGATTACAAACCACAAAGATGGGATTTTTCATTCTCTTTGCAAAATAAATAGCGTCACC
>CAVCSJ010000152.1:0-3904 GCA_963604895.1 bacterium | reverse complement strand
TACTCGCTCTCGATAGGATTCACCACGAACACGATATCGCCGTCCTCCATAACCTCCTCAGGACCGTGCAGAGCATAAGTACCCTCCAGGAAATCACTCTTGTGACGCACGATTTCATTTGTCTTAAGCGTAAGCTCCTCAGCCACACCGTCATTCATACCGGCGAAATAGATGGTCTTCGCATTGCGAGCCCACTCCACAACCTCCGCAGGAATGTTCAGAGTAAGAGCCGTCTCGATCTTCTCCGCAAGACCGGCCATAGCAGCCTTCATATCCTTTCCGGCCACATTCCAGACCACGGACTCGCAGAAAAGAGCCTGCTCCACCACGCTCTTCGTGGCGGCAACCGCATTCTCCCAACCGCACTCCAGAACAAAAGACTTCGTGCTGATCTCATCGAGAGGAGTGTCAGCATTGGCCGTAAGGCCGTAGAAAGTGTGATTCTGCGACTTGAGCTTCTCGGCGAGCAGCAGAGTCTCCTTCGTGCGACCGGAGTTCGAAGCGAGCAGGACGGTGAATTTGCTCAGGTCATACTCGCCTGCCTGATGCGCGCCCTCGGTCTGCGCGTTGATGTCCAGACCCCAGGTCTTGACCTTGCGAAGAGCGTTCTTCGAAGGCATTATGCGGCTGGAACCCTCGCCAGAGTAGAGCAGATGGCGGGTTTTGAGCACTTCGTCAGAAACGAAGGCGGAAACGGACGGATCGAAATTGCGGACCACGTCCACAGTGTCCATCATCTCCTTCACGAGGAAATATGAGGAATACTTCTGATCTTTGAGATTCATATTAACAGATATTTTAATAGTTGATTATTTCACTCTCAATTTGCGCCCGAGCCTCAGGACCGTCGTGGCCTTGATGCCGTTCCAGGCGCAGATCTGACGCACAGTCGTGCCGTATTTCACAGCGAGAGCTCCGAGCGTGTCACCCGACTTGATCGTGTGATAGCGCTTGGCCGCCTCTTCGGCGGCCAATCTGGCCTCTTCCTCGCGTTCCTCTTTCTCGGCGATGAGGATGTCCTCCTCTTCGTCCTCGGACTCAGGAACGTAATTGCTGCGCTCGCTCAGATACCTCTTCTTCAGGGTGAAAACGCCGCTGCGCAGCGTTCCCTGCTCGAAATCCGCCACCCACGACGGATCGAAGGCATAACCCTGATAACGGGTTTCGAAATGCAGATGAGGACCTGTGGAGCGGCCTGTCGAGCCGCCCAGACCGATCACATCGCCCGCGTGCACCCACTGGTCCACTTCCACCTGACGCTTGGAAAGATGGCCGTAGAAGGTCTCCAGACCGTTCTCGTGGCGGATTACCACAAGATTGCCATAGCCCTTCATATAACTTGAAATTCGCACCTTGCCGTCGAAGGCCGCCCTTACCGGGTCACCTGTCTTCAGCGGAAGATCCACGCCCTGATGGCGGCGTCCGCGGCGGATACCGAAACGCGAATAAATCTTGGTCTGATAAGGCACGCAGAACTGCGAAGTCGAATCCACTAGCCAGATGGACACCCTGTCCGGAAGATCGGCGAAAGAGGTCTTGTACGGATTCGCCTGCTTGTCGTTCCAGCTGCTTGTGAATGTGGAATCATTCTTTATCAGATCCCCGTCCTTGACGTATTTCCAGGTATTGTCATCGTAAAGCACCAGCTTGATGCGCGGATTCGAAGTATCGATGGTGTCCAGGGCGTAAGCCTGGCCGGGAATCAGCGATTTCACCGGCTGCAGCCCTGGTCTCGGAACCAGCATCTCTGCCCTTTTCTTACTGAGCTTCGGGGTTGTATCTGTCTGCTCCAGAGTCTGTTCCGACGTCTGCTCCGATGTCAGCTCCTGTGCGGCCGCCTGCGCGCCTGAGATGACCGTCACGGCCATCGCGGCTAAAAATGAGAATAGACTACAGTACCGCATTGAATCTGGTTTTTAGAAGCTCGGTGGCTTCGGAAACTTTCTCGTGGAGAAGCTCATCCGATGTAGCCTCGCAGATGAAACGGAGATAAGGCTCAGTGTTCGAAGGACGGATGTTGAACCACCACTGCGGGAACTCCACCCTGTAGCCGTCGAAATCCATCGACGCGGTAGGGGTCTCCTTGGAAGCGAAATAGTCGCGCACCGCGTCCATCGCACCCTTCTTGTCCTCAAGCTTGAAATTTATTTCGCCCGAATTGCGGTATTTGGCGATCTTGCCCATAGCCTCGCTCAGGCTGCTGCCCTCTTTCTTGAGCCTTGCCACGATTCTCAGAACGATCATCGAAGCGAGCAGACCGCTGTCCGAATAGAAGAAATCACGGAAATAGTAATGTCCGGCGAGTTCTCCGCCCCAGAGACCGTCGATCTCGCGGAGCTTCGGAGCGGCGAATGCGCGGCCCACTCTCCAGGTGTGCAGATCCACGCCGAGCGGACTCAGATACTCTCCCACGGCCTTCGAAGAACGGATCTCCTGAAGCACGCGAGGATTCTTCTCGCCCCTCTCATCGATGAAATACTTGCTCATCAGCGCGATGACCAGATCCGGAGCCACGAACTGGGCCTTGTCGTCCACGAACATCACGCGGTCCGCATCACCGTCATAGATGACACCCACATCGGCCCCTGTCTTGCGGACGAGCTCGCGAAGCGGCTCTACATTCTTGGCCACCAGCGGGTTAGGCTCGTGGTTAGGGAACCTTCCGTCCATCTCGTCGAAAATATATGAAGGCTTGTCGCCGTAGATTTCCTTAGCGAAAAGATTGGACATTCCGTTCGAAAGGTCGAAAGCGATGTTCAGACCGCTGTAATCGCCCTTGAATTTCAGCATAAAGTTTATGTAATCCTTATGGATGTCCATCGGATGGACCTCGCCCTTGCGGGCGGCGGCAGGCGTCTCGCGCCCGCTGTCAATCCACTCCTTTATCTGCCCCAGACCAGTGTCCAGACCGACCGGAAGGGCGTTTTCGCGGCTGACCTTCATACCGTTGTACTCGGCAGGATTATGCGAGGCGGTAATCTGCACGGAGGCCTTGAAACCGTAGTTCGCCGTGCCGAAATACACCATAGGGGTGCTGCTCAGACCGAGGTCATACACGTCGGCGCCGGCATCGGTGACGCCCTCCACGAGCGCGTCGTGAATCTCCGGCGAGGAGACTCTGCAGTCGCGACCCACCAGAACCTTGTCTGTCCCAAGGAGTTCGGGGATGAAGTATCCTATCTTATAAGCTGTAGTCCTGTCGAAATCGACACCGTAGACGCCACGGATGTCGTATGCGTGAAATGCTCCCATAATTACTTGAGTTTGATGTTGTAATGAGCGGAGACCTTGCCCTTCGATATGTTCTGGAGCTTCTTCGCGATGATCTTCTTTCTGATCGGAGCCACGAGGTCGGTGAAAAGGATGCCGTCCAGATGGGACATCTCGTGCTGCACCATACGGCAGGCGAAGCGGTCGAAGGTCTCGGTGACCTTTTCGAAATTCTCATTATAGTATTCCACAGTCATCTTTTCCGGACGGGTGACTGCGCAGTAGACTCCCGGAACACTGAGGCAGCCCTCCTCGAATTCGCATCTGCTGGAGCTCTCCTCGACTATGACCGGGTTTATCATCGTCCGTCTGAAATCCTTGAGGTAATCGTAAACGTCTCCCATCACCGTGCCGTCCACGATGAGAACCCGCGTGCTGACGCCGATCTGCGGAGCCGCGAGGCCGCAGCCGTCGGCTTTGGCGAGTGTGTCCTTGAGGTCTGTGATGAGTTTTGTGAGGCCTTCCCTGTCCTGAATGTCGGCCTCCGGGGCTTTCGCTCTGAGCACTTCAGAGCCGTAGATATATATCGGTTGAATCATAATCCTTATTTACTGTCCGCGGAGGAGCCCGTCTCGAGTCCCTTCGCCTTGCGGTCCATAAATCCCTGCAAAATTATTGCCGCGCTGATCTTGTC
>CAVCSJ010000151.1:0-3933 GCA_963604895.1 bacterium | reverse complement strand
CCCGCCAGCACCAGCAGCTCCGACACGATCGAAATCGCCGAGTTCGAGATTTCTCCGGGCGGCGGCACCAGGAAGAGACAGGCGCAGGCGATAATCACCCCGGCAGCGAAGCTGCCAATGGCCATCGCTCCCTGCAGGCGTGTAATCTCTTTCTGGTTCAGCTTAGGCATCACTCAGTCGTGGTTGAAGATGAATCTGAAGAATCCGATCCGGCCTCAGAGGAAGAAGCCTCCACCTCCCTCACAGCGAAGAACATAAAGAACGTACCGCTGTTTGAGTAGTAGGTGGAGCTGCCCGCAGGAAGGTCGGTGGAGAAGTGTCCGTTCTCGATATGCCCTAGTGAAACCACAGCCCCTTCTGTAGATGTGGAGGCGTTTGGATACACCACGCAGATATCGGCCGTCACGTCGGTCGGCATCCCCGTAATGTCAAACTGCTGCGTGGTCTCACCTGAATTCGGCTTGAACTTCGTGAATGTGAACACTCCGAACACATACCCGTCCCGAACCATCAGGTTCTTCTTGTCTATATAGCACTGGGTAGGCTGATTCGTGATGCCCGTAGTGACGAAGCCCTCCTTCTTTACGGCCACCCTCTGGGCACCGGTGACGTAGGCGCTGCATACAATCACGGTAAGCACCCCGTTCCCGTCGAACTTGCTGACCTTTTCGATGACCAGCTTGTTGTTCCTGATCCAGGAGCGCAGCACCGTTCCGCGGTTGCCGTCGTCGTACTTATGCGCCTCCAGAGAGTCCTTGATATAGACCTGCGACACGTTAGACTTCTGCATCACGAGGTCTGCAAAGCAGAACTCAATCTCCGATGCAGCCTGCCACTCGGCAGACGTCGGGTCCACGGTGAACGTTCCGTTCAATACGGTAAGAGTTCCTGTCTGGTATGCCTTGAATGATACCTGGGCGATACCGATGTTGTTGGATATGGATGTAAGAGTCATAAGGCGAAGAGATTATAAATTGACAAGAGCAGAGGTGCCGAACATCTCGAAGTCCGGATCATAGACACCGTAGCGGTGAGCGAACTTGTAGTCCTTATAGTACTTCGACCAGGACGTGTAGATCTCAGTGAGACTGATGCTCCAGGCATTCTTCCCGGTCCCTCTGGCCGGCAGATAACAGCGTCCCTCGAGCCATCCGTCAGGCATATTCTGCAGGTCTCCGTAAACGGATGAGACGATGCCCTTAGTGTTGGCGATGACTTCACCCGTCATAAGCGCCGACCCTTCAGCCTGTTCCAGACTGCACTTCGTGACAATGGTGCCGTTGTTTGTAGTCTTGAGGTTGTCCGCAGTCATCCGTATACGCGGCACATAAGCCTCGGCCTCCACCTGACCTTCATTTTGGCAGGTGACCTTAAGCCGCACCGTCTCCCCGACAAATCCCGTCTCGGTATCCAGCCAATACAGTTCGATGAATACGTTATCCCCGAGCTTTGGAGCGTACCCAATGGCTTCGGTATAGACCTTTGTGACATCGACCTCGCCCCAGTCCTCATCGGCACCAGGACTCACGATTACGGTCTTGTCCCAGCCGCTCGATACTCCGGACGACAGTCCTGCCGACATCTTCACCACAAGCTTGTAGGACTCCTTCGGCTTTTCGATTCCAGTGAAACAGATGAACGACGGGCTCACCCAGAAGTTCTGGTAATCCACTTCCGGAACATCCGAAGTATAGACAGGCGCATCTTCCAGGACTGACATCCCCGCCATCTTCCGGTTATAGTTGATACGCACGAAGGCATTGTGCCCTGTGAGCTCAGCTGTCATACCGAAAGTGGAGATGCCCTTGAGATGACCTGCCAGGTCTCCCCAGGCTTTCATCTGGGAATCGGTGAGCTGCTTATATGCCCGGGAGACCTTGGACAGGTAGTTGCGGCTTACGGCCTGAGCCGCAGTCACAATCTTATTCTGATATGCTTTTACGGAGAGAACTGTGCGCCCCTTGACGGTACGCGCTGTGACATCTTTCGCAGATCCTGCGAAGTCATTGAATGCGATGGACGGTTTTGCTATCATAACTGCAACAATTATAGTAGCAGTCACCGAATCCATCGCAAATATACGAAATAATTTTCTTTCGCAATATCAATAGTTTACAAAACTTTTCTTCAAGCCATAGTTTAGATAATCCGAGTATCCTAAAGGATACTCATCGTGAACGAAATCCGCCGGAAATTGTTCCTGTATCCCGTCACCGTATCGATAAGAAAGTACCTGCAGCGCACCGAAACCGAAGGGCCGGAAACGGACCACAAACTCGCGAACCCCGGTACCAGGAATGTGACCTCGGACTCGCAGGATGGGCAATTGGAAAGGGCCACAAAAGTCCTGAAAAACTCTCCCTTCCTGGTATGTCCCGGATCAGACAGCAGCAGCTTCATCACTGCCCGATACCTGGACGGTTCCCCGCACTCCGGCATCCTCGCCGAGAACACCATCTGCAGATCCGTTCCCTCGATGACCTCAACCCGAGCAAACTCCATCTGAACCACAGGAAATCCCTCCCAGGCAGCAGGCTCCGGTATATGTTCATCCCCAAGCAGCGCAAACCCGTGATACGCCGAAACGAACAGGTTGTGCCCGGTGATGTGGCCGCTCCCGTTGAACGGCGGTCTATGACTCGGAACCACCCTCGCGAACCCATTCCACTCCAGCTGCACCGAATGATCCAGCCCTCTCCACGCAGCCAATGCCCGCCGATGAACATCCAGATGTTCCAGCTGCCCTGCAGTCCCAGGGAACGAGCAAACCGGCTTCTTCTTCCAGTAGCACACACCGTCCCTGTGGAAGAAAGTCACGTCTCCCACAGAGGACCAGCAGTCCGAGAATCTGGAGTTAGGCTCATACTTCGGCATAATGAAGATTAGGTTTATATCCCGCCCGCAAAGATACTGATAATAAGCCATATTCAGAATCTTTAAGAATGCCCTCTGCGGTCACTTTGTCCAGTCCAGTCCACTGCCCCAAACACCATCCGAGAAAACCTACTAAAGAAGCCTCCGCCGGCATCGCTACCGGGGAGGCATAAGGCTGACCGCCGACAGGCCCGTCACAGGGATGTGACAAGGAGGATTAAGTCTTGCCCTCAGAGGAATCTCAGAGGGACCTGAGAAGGGGCAAGAATAAAGCAAGCAAAGAAGTTATGACAAAACCCTCAGGCCTTGCCGCAAATATGCACAATTTCTATGGAATTTCCTCTGCAGATCTGAAAACTGCCATCCAAAACTGAACAGATATTGTCATCGAAAATTGAACAGTTGAAGGCCGTAGTCAGAGCCAACCTCAACCATAATCATCGCCTCCACTCCCATTTCCACCTCAACCTCCACCATCAACACCATCAATCCCTTTCATAATCACCATCTCGCCAGCGGCGTAGCCGCTGTACTTGGAAAAAATAAAGAACTATCTCGTCACCTCCCAGAGCGGCCCACTCGTCTCGCACAACCACGGACGCTCAAGCGTCTGTTTCATCCGATCGCTCGTGCTTTTACGGACAGCCGGCGTGACGGCGTCAGCCGTGACGTCGGATGCCCGGAAAAGTCGAGCCGGCAAGCCGATAGGCGCGGCAGGCGCCGGACGGGAAAGCCTTCGAGCGGAGAGACTACGGTCACTCCGGCGCTTGCACGATGACAGCGAAGAAGCACGTCCCCACAAGGTTTCCAGCGTGCGGTCGGGCCGGCGGAGGAAGGCTCGTTGTCGGAGTGGAGGACGTGGAAGATAGTAGGCGTAAAGGCGGCGGAGACCGTAGGGCTCCGCAGACTCGCCGGATATCTCCACGGCCGCAACGCAGACAAGGAGCCTTCTGGAGCGTCTAGGCCCGACATTGGCCGTCGCGAAGCGACACCGCTCAGAGGCGAGTCTGTGGCCGGAGTGCAACGCAGGCCACTGTCTCGCCTTTCTGCTCGCCCTCG
>CAVCSJ010000150.1:0-3965 GCA_963604895.1 bacterium | reverse complement strand
GCTTCGGGAACATCCAGGCCTCGGCGCTGCTGCGACCCACTCCGATAGGAAGGTCGCCCTTGAAGGAAACACCCTTGGCACGGGCATAGGCGCAGACTTCTTTCAGCTGAGAATCAGCGAGATACTGCACATAACAATGGTAATCCACTTCTGCGCGGTGAGCCTCGTAATACTCAGAAGCCTTCCTGGCGCTATATTTCGCGTAAGCGCCCCACTTCCCGAATTCTCCGTTTCCGAAGCTGTCGCGAAGCGCGCAGAAAACAGCGTAAGGCCTGAGCCAGAACTTGTTGCGTTCGCAGAAGTCGGCATAGTCGGCACTTGCCAGAACCTTCTCGCCCTTCTCCTCGAAGAGCTTATGCAGCAGGCGGCCTTTCTCTGCGTTCACGCGCACATAGTCGATCTGCGGGAGGGAGTTGAGTTCCGCCTGCAGCGCCTTGTATCCGGCGGTTCTGCGCAGTCCTGCAGCCGGAAGGTTGATGAACTGCGGGTGAAGCGCGAAAGACGAGCAGGATGTGTACGGATAGGAGTCCATCCACTCGTGGGTGTTCGTCGTGTCGTTTATCGGAAGCAGCTGGATAATCTTCTGTCCAGTCGCCGCGGCCCAGTCCACAAGTCCCTTGAGGTCAAGGAATTCGCCTATGCCGAAGTCCTCTGCGCTGCGAAGCGCGAAGACCGGAACCGCTGTGCCGGCGCCTCTGAAGCCCGGAACGTCGAAGGCAGGCGAAGAATGTCTGCGAAGGAAGGGGCAGCCTGCCGGTGCATCAATCCAGGAGTCTCTGATTTCCAGAGCTTTACGACTCTTCGGGGCTTCGAGGTGATGCGAGTCCCATTCGCGGCGCACGGTGCGTGTGCCTTCGCACAGTTCATAGCCGTACTCGCCGATGATTTTTTCCGCTCCGCGCACTTCGACACTCCAGATGCCGCCGTCGTTCCACGCCATCGGGAAGCGCTGAGCACCGCTCACCAGGACGAGATTCTCGCCCCAACGGGTTTTGTATTCGATAGTGAAAGTGATTGTCATATAGTTATTTACTTAATTTATCCAACAATTCCGCCAGCTGCCCCGTGAGTGCGCGGCGGGTGTATTTTTCAAGATCCGCGTTTCCGTTACAGATCAGGCGGCCTTCGAAAACAGCCTGCGCCGTTTCGCGAATGCCGCTGACATCGTCCCAGTCACGCATCACGCCCGCTCCGGAGTCCTCCAATACCTTTGCGGCGATTCCGTCGGGCTGTCCGATGCCCAGCACAGGTCGCCTTGCGGCCAGATATTCGAAAATCTTACCCGGCAGCACGCTCCGGTATTCAGGTTCCTGACGAAGCGGAAGCAGCAGAAGATCAGCACATTGCTGCTCTGCGACTGCCCGTTCGTGGCTCACATAGCCGATGAGCGTCAGGTTGTCGCCCAGCCCGCGGCTGCGAATCGCTTCGACAATAGCCTCGTCCACTTTGCCCGCGAGCCTGATTTCCAGGCGATTGCGAAATTCTTCGTCCTTGCACAGCTCCGCTAGTACATCCCAGAGCGCGAGCGGATTGCCGTCCGCCGCAAAAATCCCCGTATGCACCGCCCGGAATTTATTTTCCCGGCCTTCGGCCAATCCTTTATTCACACCTGTGAAGTCGTCTTCGTCGAATCCGTTGGTAATCAGATGCACCGGAGTAGAGGTCATTTCCTGGAAATCCTTCTGCACCAGAGGAGTGACCGCAATAACCGCCGTGGCATCGTCCAGGACCTCCTTTTCGAGTCTGAGATGCTTTTTCAGGGAATATTTCGTGAGAGGCAGATGCTTGAAATAGAACATCTTGGTCCAAGGGTCACGGAAGTCCGCCACCCAAGGGATGCCAGTGGCTTTCGAAAGCCTGCGGCCTATCAGATGCATCGACTGTGGAGGTCCTGTGGTAACTATCACATCCACAGGATGTTCCTTCAGGTGTTTCTTTAATTGGCGGGAGCACGGACCCAGCCACCAGATTCTCGGATCGGGAATGAAAAGATTCGCCCTCACCCAGAGAGAAACCTTCTGTTTCAGACTTTTATGCTCCGCGCTGATGGGATTCACATTGTCACTGCTCTCGCCGCGGGCATTGGACGCGTCAGCGGCCGCGGAAGAAGATGTGAGAGTCTTCATATCGGTCGAGCTGCTCTTGCCCATCAGACGGCGGTATATGCCGTAAGGTTCGGTAATCGGCAGGCGCAGAACCTCCGCCTCGGGCGGAACGTCGCGCGAGAGCGTCTCGTCCTTCGAGTAGTACTCCGGGTTCAGCGGAGTGCAGACCACCGGCTGCCAGCCGTTCGAGGGCAGGTATTTGGCGAACTTCACCCATCTCTGCACGCCCGAGCCGCCGGCAGGCGGCCAATAGTAAGCTATAATCAGTACGCGTTTCATAAGGACCACCAAGATAAATAATTCCCTTTACTCTTCAAAACAATTTATACCCGAGGGGCTGTTTTTCGGGACGAGTGGTTAAATGAGTGGGGCCAAGATAATGAAAAACGCCCCATCACAAGAACATTGCCATCTAAAGTGGCAGATATCTTATGCCGTTCTCGCATAGTAAATTGCTTTTGCAAAGGACCGTTGCCTGAGAGATTCGGGAGCCTTCGTGTTCCAGAGCATAATCCAATGAGGCGTGGGCTTTGAAGTTATTTCCTGAGCGACGCGCCTTTTTCCAACTCTGCCAGAACAAATCGTTTGTCCTGTTTTTCTCGGGTGCCGGCTACTCGGTGAGGATTGTCCAGCCTTTCGGAACAGTGTGGATGCCTTTCTCCCTATCCGATTTCGCCCAGTGTGCATCCTCATTTCTCACGAATGTCCCCGTATCGGCCACGTTTCTCAGCCAGCTATCCGTATAATTGTAGATGTACCTATGACCAGTCTGGGAAAATAGCGGGGCCGTAGTAAACATAGCTTCAACATAGTTCAGACTCGTACAATCCTCGAACATCCGCTTATAACAATCTGTTGCCAAATCGGCTGCGGGGAGCATCGGTGCGGCAGTCAGGCTGGTGCAATTTACGAACATTCCTTCATAACAGGATTCCGCTAAGGTCGTGGCATTAAGTTCGGGAGCCGCGGTCAGATTGGTACAGTTACGGAACATACCGCGATAACATGCCACGCTAAGTCTGGTCGCAGGAAGTTTCGGTGCTGAGGTCAGACTCTTACATTCACTGAACATACCGGAATAACATCCGATCCCCGATGAGAGGTCTATTGCCGGAAGTTCCGGAGCCGCGGTCAGACTAGTGCAATAGTTGAACATCTCGGCATAGCATAATGTGGCCAATCGTTTTGCCGGCAGAGCCGGAGCCTCTTTCAAACTGAGGCAGTACCCGAACATCTTGTTGTAGCATTGATATGCCATTTTGGCAGCCGGGAGTTTCGGCGCACTGACCAAATTGGTACAGCTATAGAACATCCAGCTATAGCAATATTCGGATAATTGGGTGGCAGGCAACTTAAGATTAGCGGCACTGATAAGATGTTCGACTTTATGGAACAGAAAACAGAAACAGCTGTCCGGAATTGCTGTAGTCGATAAAGTCTTGTCTATTAGCGACATAATATTGCCGAACGCTATGATTTTACCCTCGCCGGACACTTTGAAGTTGTAGTAAGTTTGGCAATTGTCTGAAGTTCTTTTGCCCGAGATTGTTTTGTTCCCACTTTCCCCCGAACGGAACTGCAGGGAGTCAGTGTCGGCAAGACTAATGGCTTTCCCGAGAGAATATGAAGTCCAGTCTCCACTGTTCTTCCTGTATTCGAGGGCAATGTCATCTTCACCTGTATATTCTATTTTTGCATTGCTCTGTGTCGATTTGTATCTTCCGAGCGAAACCGATGTCGCTCCGATGGATGTAATCGTGAACGGTATGGTGGAGTAATAATTGTCGACTTGAGAGTTAGCCTTCCTGCTTAAGGCTAGCCTGATGTAGTCGGACTGGATGTCGCTGCTGCCGGTGGAGA
>CAVCSJ010000149.1:0-3980 GCA_963604895.1 bacterium | reverse complement strand
TAACCGCCGAAGTTGTCGTAGAGGATGTTTGCAGGATCCACTCCGAGGCTGTCCAGAAGCTTGTTCACGGACGAAACCATCATAGGAGGACCGCACATGAAGTACTTGATGTCCTCAGGAGCCTCGTGATTCTTAAGATAGGTCTCATACATTACATTGTGTACGAAGCCTGGAACATAAGAAACGCCCGCTGCATCAGCTGCCGGATCCGGACGGTCAAGCGCAAGCTGGAAATGGAAGTTCGGGAACTCTTTCTCGATCTCCGCGAAATCCTCCAGATAGAAAGCCTCGACAAGTGCGCGTGCACCGTAGAAGAAGCTTACCTTGCGGCCTGTCTTCAGGGTCTTGAACAGATGCATGATGTGGCTGCGCAGAGGGGCCATACCGGCACCGCCGCCCACGAAGATGTACTCCATATCCTCAGGATCGTTCTCAGGGAGAAGGAACTCACCGAACGGACCGCTGATGGTAACCTTGTCACCCGGCTTGCGTGTGAACACGTAAGAGGAAGCGATACCAGGGTTAACCGGGAGAAGCTTAGGACCGAGCTCCTTAGGAACCGATCTGTCGAACGGAGGAGTAGCGATACGTACATTCAGCTTGATGATGCCCTTCTCGCCAGGATAAGAGGCCATTGAGTAGGCTCTTACCGTAGCGGTAGGGTTCACGGACTCAAGATTGAAGAAGCCATACTTCTCCCAATCCTTACGATACTCAGGCTCAACCTCTATATCCTTGAAATACAGATGGTAAGCAGGGATGTCGATCTGAATGTACTCACCGGACTTGAACTCCAGGTGCTCACCCTCAGGAAGCTTCACTGTGAACTCCTTGATGAAGGTGGCCACATTGTGGTTCGAGATGACCTCGCACTCAAGTTTCTTCACTGACAGAGCTGACTCCGCAACCTGAATCTTGAGATTGTCCTTAACCTTGACCTGACAGCCGAGTCTCCAGTTGTCCTTGATCTGCTTTCTGTTGAAGAAGCCGACCTCGGTAGGGAGAATGGTGCCGCCGCCTTCCATAACCTGAACCTTGCACTGGCCGCAGTTGGCCTTTCCGCCGCAGGCTGAAGGAAGGAAAATCTTCTGCTCGGCGAGAGTGCTCATAAGAGACTGACCGGGGGTCACGTCCAGAACCTTCTTGCCGTTGTTTACATCTATGGATACCGTTCCCTTAGGAGTAAGCTTGATCTTGATGAAGAGAAGCACTGCCACGAGGATGATGATGGTGATAACCATCACGGCCATTGCACTGAAAATAATTGTGCTCATAATCTAAACCTCCTTATCTTAAAGTGAAATGCCCATAAATGCCATAAATGCGATACCCATAAGACCTACGGTGATGAAGGTGATGCCGATGCCCTTGAGGCCGGCAGGAACATTGCTGTAGGACATTTTCTCACGGATAGCTGCCAGAACCACGATAGCCAGGTACCAGCCGATACCGGAACCGAGGGCGTATACGACGGACTCACCGACATTGGCGAACTCCCTCTGCTGCATGAAGAGCGAACCACCGAGGATGGCGCAGTTCACGGCGATAAGAGGAAGATAGATACCCAGTGATGAGTACAGGGAAGGCAGGAACTTCTCCACTACCATTTCGACCACCTGAGTGATGGCCGCGATAACGGCGATGAAGAGGATGAAGGCGAGGAAGCTCAGGTCCACGTCAGCGAATTTAGGGCTGAGCCAGGTGAGGGCTCCCGGAACGAGCACTTTTGTATAGAGCAGGTAGTTGACAGGCAGGGTGATGAGCAGCACGAAGATAACCGCGATACCCAGACCGTTTGCCGTCTTTACATTTTTGGATACTGCCAGGTACGAACACATACCGAGGAAGTATGCAAAAATCATATTGTCAACGAAGATTGACTTTACGAATAAGCTGAGATATTCCATAATCGATAAGTGTTATTTTTCCTGAAGATCTTTCTGAATGGATCTCTGTGCCCAGATGATGCAGCCGAGAAGAATCAGGGCGAACGGAGGGAGAATCACGAGACCGTTGTTGGTGTAACCGAGGGCTGAGAGTACAGGAATTCCGAAGAGGGTGCCTGAACCGAAGAGCTCACGGAAGAAAGCCACGATGATGAGGATGAGACCGTAACCGATACCGTTGGCAAGGCCGTCCAGAAGTGAAGGCAGCGGCTTGTTGCCGAGGGCGTAAGCCTCGATGCGGCCCATTACGATACAGTTCGTAATGATGAGGCCGATGTAAACAGAAAGCTGCTTTTCGATGCTGTATGAATAAGCCTTGAGGAACTGGTCCACAACGATAACCATCAGGGCGACTACTACGAGCTGCACGATGATGCGGACACGGTTAGGAATGGACTTTCTGATCAGAGAGCAGACGAAACTTGAGAGTCCCGTTACGATGGTCACGGAGAGAGCCATCACGATGGCGCCCTTGAGCTCCACCGTCACTGCCAGCGAGGAGCAGATACCGAGGATGAGGACAGTTACAGGATTGCCCTTCAGGATCGGGTTAAGAATTGTTTCTTTCAAATTACTCATAATTCTTTCCTCCTATTCTTCAGTTGCGGTTTCACAAACTTCCTCACCTTCGCAGACGTTCTCATTGGCTGCTGTGCAGCCGCTTTCGAGATAGCCCTTGTAAGCACCGAACCAGTTGAGGATGGCAGCGCTGAGGCCGTTGCAGGTCATAGTCGCGCCGCTGATGGCGTCGATTGCGTTGGCCTGGCCTTCAGGTGCTCCGCCCTTGACGATGCGGAACGGCTTCTCATCGCTGTAGTCGATGCTCTTGCCCTCGAACTCTGCGCGGAAGGAAGGATCGTCCTTGATCTTGCCGCCCAGACCCGGAGTCTCGCTCTCGTGGTCGAAGTATGCGCCTATGATAGTGTGAAGGTCCTGCTGCAGAGCGACATAGCCCCATACAGGTCCCCACAGACCGGCGCCGTATATAGGAATCACGGAGATTCCGTTCTTGAAGATGTAGACAGGCAGGAGAGCTTCGCCGAGCTTGCTCTCATCCTTTACATTGTAGTTCTGAGTTTTGAGGTCCGATGTGCTGTAGATCTCGATTTTTGCGATGTCGAGGTCCTTGACCTTCTCGCCGGCGGCGTTGATGACGATGGCCTCGGCAACGTTCTCCTGATAGAACTTCAGGACAGCGTCGTTGCCCTTGGCCTGCCACTCGCTTTTCTCGCCGAACTTGGCGGCTGTGAGAATCTGGCTGATGGTCTCGGCCTTCTCGTTGGCTTCCTGCTTAGGTTTGAGCACCTGGGATACGAAAGCCAATATCGCTGCGACCAGTACACAGACCAGAGTCGTGTAGATGACTGTATAAGTATTGCTGTTAGTATTCATAACTTATGCGATTTTGACTTTTTTGTTCTTTCCTGAAAGATGACACTCCACTACGAGGTAGTCGAACAGTGGTGCGAAGGTGTTGCCCAGCAGGATCGCGAGCATCATACCCTCTGCATAGCCAGGGTTGAAGAGTCTGATGATGACGCAGACGGCGCCGATGAAGAATCCGTAGATCCACTTGCCGCACTCTGTCTGGGCTGAGGTTACAGGGTCTGTAGCCATAAATACTGCACCGAATGCGAAGCCGCCCATCACGAGATGGTACCAGCAAGGGATGTCGGTAGCGCCGCAGATCTGTGCGAGACCGCCTACGAAGAGGCCGCCGAGCACTGTGGAGAGCATAATCTTCCAGCTTGCGACATTTGTCCAGATGAGAATGAATGCGCCGATGAGGATTGCGATGACGCAGGTCTCACCGACTGAACCCGGGATGGCTCCGAGGAACATATCCCAGAAACCTGTGCCGTACTGAGCGCCGCTGTTCTGAAGGGCTTCCATACCGCCGTCAGCCACGAAGGACAGAGGGGTTGCGCCTGTAGCGCCGTCCACGAGGGTTTCACCCTTGCGAAGGGCGATCCAGGTCTGGGAACCTGACATATCGTTAGGATATGAGAAGAAGAGGAACGCTCTGGTAAGGAG
>CAVCSJ010000148.1:0-4073 GCA_963604895.1 bacterium | reverse complement strand
GAGTCAATCCTTTCGACCAGCCGGGAGTTGAGGCCTACAAGAAGAATATGTTCGCTCTCCTGGACAAGCCTGGCTACGAGGAGCAGTCCAAGGCCATCCGCGAGCGTCTCGCAGAATAGTCATCTCAGCAGCACCCGGGCAGGTCCCGGACAGCAATCTTTTTTCGGCCGCTTCGCGTCCAATGCTGTCCCGGAACCTGCCCGGGTGTCGCGTATGCAATCATTGAATTTGTCTAAATGATTGCATTTTTTTTGCATTTTGACTATTTCTTTCTAAATTTGCTAAACGTTTTAACCGGAAGATTGAAACGTTTTTTTGCCACTATAATTGATAACCTTACAAGCTAGAAACATAGCCTTGAAATTTATACTGCTGATAATTAGTATGTTATTTGTCGGGGGGGGGTACAATTCGCTATCTGCCCAGTCCGATTCACTCTTCTTAAACGGACAGATTCCATCTGAGCCGGCCGGTTCTTCTGATGTTGCAGACTCTTCACGTCATCTTACACTTAAGACAAACACTCTCGGGCTCGGGCTTCTGATTGCGAACACAGCTGTAGAAATCGAGCTTACCCGAAGACTTTCACTGCATCTCCCCGTTTACTACTCCGCTCTGGATTATTTCTGCGAGACTGTCAAGTTCCGCACATTAGCGATTCAGCCCGAACTGAGATACCGTATCCTGGCCACCAAGGGACTTTTTGCAGGACTGCACTTCGGGACGGCCTACTTCAATCTCGCTGCAGGAGGGCAGTACCGCATTCAGGACCGGGAAGGCAGAACTCCTATGCTCGGCGGTGGCATATCGCTGGGATATAGGCTGAATTTCAAGAAGAACTCCCGATGGGGAATGGAGTTCGCAGTCGGAGGCGGAGCTTACACTTTCGACCGCGACCGTTTCATCAACGAATATAACGGCCCTTATGTGGACACCGTGACCGGACCTTATATCGGTCTCGACAATCTGTCCTTGTCACTTACCTACGACTTCCGTCTGGGCGGAAAGTCTTCAGACCGCAAGGAGGGGAGAAGATGAAATCAACCGTGCACACAAGTCGGCTTTTTTCAGCGTTGTCGGGTATTCTGGCCACGCTGATGATTCTGTTAGCCTCCTCCTGTTCGATTCACGAGTGGCCTCAGGAGAACCTCCCGGCCGAACTCACTCTCGATATAACCTTCGCAACCGACCTGCCCCCGTATATGGACGTGTATTACGGGACCAAGACGGATGTCTCCCCGTCAGAGGAATATGATTTCAGATACATCGTAAAGTTCTATCCTCAGCTCCCGGACGGGAGTTATGACAGGAATGAGGCCACGGACTATACATTGGTCCTGACCAAGGACGATGTCACCGATCTCAATTACAGCACGAATGTTTACCTTCCTGAGGGCAACTGGCAGATAAGGTGCTGGGCCGACTATGTCAGGCAGGGCAGCAAGGAGGACCTCTACTACATTACGAAGGATTTCAGCGCGATAACTCTTCCCGAGGAGCATACGGCAAACACAGACTTCAAGGACGCCTTTCTGGGCAGCACGGAAGTCAGTCTGCATAGAGTCGGAAGCGGCCTCGTCCCGGTCGGTGCCACACTCGAAATGGAGCGCCCGCTGGCGAAATTCCGTTTCATAGCCACAGACCTGGTGAGATTCGTGGAGAAGGTAATAAAGAACAGGTCTGCAGACTATTCGTCTCAGGACCGCAGTTCTTTCAACCCTGATGACTACTATGTCGAGTTCAGCTACACCTCGTATATGCCTTTTATGTTCAATATGTTCACCAACAAGCCTATAGATTCTCGTACGGGGGTTAAGTTCCGATCTGACTTTACGCCCCTGTCCTCTGATGAGGTACTGATGGGCTTCGATTATGTGTTGGTGAACGGTGTCGAGTCCAGCGTGTTTGTTCAGGTTGCTCTCTATGACATAAATACCGGGGAGACATTGACGATTATTCCGTCCATCACTGTGCCTCTGGTGCGCAGCAAAGTCACGACGGTGCGCGGTGCCTTCCTCAATCTCGGTACAGGAAGCGAGATAAATCTTCATACCGAGTTCGACGATGAGTTTAATCTATTCATTTAACTATTAATATTTTAATTACTAACTACATTAGCATTATGAAAAAGATTCTTAAATCTCTCACTGCCTTGGCGCTTGTGGCGCTGGCAGCCTCCTGCGCGAAAGAGCAGGTGATCGCCCCTGAGGGCGACCAGGCTATGGTAAGCTTCACCGTCTCCACTCCTGAACTTATGACTAAGGCTATCGCCGACGGTAACACTGTCGACAAGGTAAGCTGCAATGTCTATGATGAGACCGGGCTTATGACAAGCGTTTCCAAGATTGTTGATATGTCAGCCGGCAAGGCCACATTCCAGGTCAAGCTTTTGACGGGCAAAACCTATAGCTTCCTTTTCTGGGCCTATAAGGGCGGTGCACCTTACACCCTTGACGCTGCAAACAAAAAAGTGACCGTCACTTATGGTGGCGCTTCCAACGACGAGTCCCGCGACGCGTTCTACGCTTATATCGCTCCTGAGATGATTTCCGGCACAACGATTAACAAGACAGTCACTCTTTACCGCCCGTTCGCACAGGTCAACCTCGGTGTGGGCAAGGATGATTTTACGTCCGTTGCTAATTTGGGTATCAGCGTGAAGAAGTCCGCCGTCAAGTTTACAGGAATTGCTGATGTACTTAATCTCGAGGACGGTACCGTCAGCGGAACAACGGATGCCGAATTCACTGTAAATACAATTCCTGCTGAGGATCTTACTGTAAATGACAAGGCCTACGCTTATCTTTCTATGAACTACATTCTTGTCGGCAAGGCTGAAAAGTCCTTGACAGATGCCGAGTTCAAGCTTTGCAAGGAGGATGGCACACTCGTCAACACTATCTCCGTACCTAACGTTCCTGTACAGGGTAACTACCGTACAAACATCATCGGCAACAGACTCTTCACGGCTGATGTCAATGTCAATATCGTTGTCGATCCCGCATTCGAAAAACCGGACTACGAAGTGGAAATCTGGGATGGCGCAAGTGTCAATAAACCTTCCACCAACGCTGATGGCAACTATGTCATCACCAAGGCATCCGAACTCGCTTGGGTGGCTCAGCAGGTTAATGCAGGAACTACCTTCGAGGGTAAGACAATCAAGCTTGAGAACGACATCGACCTTCTTGGCAATGAATGGACTCCTATCGGCACAGCGGCTTGTTCTTTCGCCGGAACTTTCGATGGTCAGAACCATACCATTTCCAATCTTGCAGTTTCTTCTTCTGAGCAAGACTCGCGTTTAGGGTTATTCGGATCTGTTACAGGAACCATCAAGAACTTCACGGTCAAGGGCGCCAAAGTCGCTTCAACTGTAACAAAAGGAACCGGTGGCCGATGCGGTGTCGCGGCAGGTATGCTTTTTGCCCCTAACGGAAATGCAGAGAATATTAAAGTTGTAGATGCGACTGTCAGCAGCACACATTACACCGGCGGTATTGCCGGTTATGCTTATGGCAGCATCAAGAATTGCTCAGTTGAAAATGCGACATTGACGATTGCTCCTGTATTACAGTCTGACGGTAATTATGATGATGGTGACAAGGTCGGAGGTATCCTAGGTCATTGGGGAGAATCAAATGATCCTGGCTACGAGATCTCAGGCTGCTCAGTTAAGAATGTCACAATCAAGGGCTATCGTGATATGGGCGGTATCGTCGGTATTGCTCAGCAGTATGATTCTGTAAAATCTTGTTCCATTGAGGGCGTTACCATCACTGTGGACAAGACTCACGACTACAAAGACTATGGTAATACCACTGCTTCGTACAATGTCGGAAACTACATCGGCCGTTACAACAACTGGACCGGCACTGAAACCAATAACACCGGCACTGCAACCATCAATTATTAGTTATTGCTGATCAACTTGATTAAATAGGAATTGGCCGGCGGTCAGCCGGCCAATTCTGCGTTTATGCGAACGTTATGTCAGCGATTCTGCCTACTGCTCGCTGCGGTTAGCGCCCTTTATGAAGAGGAGGGCGGTCAGCGGGAGGGCGATGATGGCC
>CAVCSJ010000147.1:0-4089 GCA_963604895.1 bacterium | reverse complement strand
GGCGGCCGCTGGAGCAGGCGCAGATGAATGAGCAAGCGGACACGCTGGAGCGGGCGGTGGTGGTGTCGCAGCGGGACGCCGAGGCGTCCAATACCGCGCCGCTCCAGGCCCTGAGTCACAAGGCGATAGAGCGAAGCGGCGCGGCAGGGCTCCACGAAGTCCTGCGGTCCTTCGCGGGCGTGAGCATCCGCGACTACGGCGGAATCGGCGGCGTCAAGACCGTCTCCGTGCGCAACCTCGGCGCCCAGCACACCGCGGTCAGCTACGACGGCATCACCGTTTCAGACGCCCAGAACGGCCAGATCGACCTCTCGCGCTTCAACCTCGAAAACGTCTCCGAGGTCGCGGTCGAAATCAGCGCCGCCGACGACATCTTCCGCAGCGCCCGCCTGCTGAATTCCGCAGGAGTCCTGAGTATCAACACTTTACACCCGATATTCGATACCAGGCCATATAAAGTCGCGGCCACGATGCGCTACGGCTCATTCTCCACGTATAACCCGTCAATAACCTACAGCAAAAAACTCGGCAAACGCTGGAGCAGCTCTGTGTCAATGGATTGGCTGAAATCAGACGGCGTCTATCCCTTCACCCTCGTGAACGGCCGGCAAAAGACAAAGGAGAAGCGCCTGAACAGCGACGTGAACACCCTCGGAGCAGAAATCAATGTCTATGGCGGCATCGGACTCGGCGACCTGCAGATCAAGGCCCGCGGCTACTTCTCCGAACGCGGCCTCCCGGGTTCCGTCATCTACTATAGCCAGAATCCTACGGAGCGCCTCTGGGACAAGGACTTAGCTTTGAGCGCAATCTACACGGCGCCGCTCGGAGAGCGTTCCCGCATCCGCCAGACTTTGAGCGCCAGCCGCGCGTATAACCGCTACACTAACTCATCCGCGCTCTACCAAGTCCCTGAGGATGACCGATATACGCAGTACGAGGCGGCCTCGTCGACCATATTCGAATACAAACCCCTCGCGCGACTTCGCTTCACCGCAGCCGAGGACATCTTCTACAACCACCTCGACTCCACCATCCCCGAAAGCCAGACGCCGTCGCGAATCACTTCTGTTTCGGCCGTTTCCGGCCAATACCGCAGTCCCCGTCTGACTCTTACGGGCAGTCTTTCCTACACCGCGGCCCACGAGTGGGTCGAAAGCGGCACTCCGGCACCCGGCCGCAGCCGTCTGAGCCCGTCGCTCAGCACTTCGTGGAGCGCATCTAAAGCATTGAGACTCAGAGCTTCGTGGCGCGACGGCTTCCGCATTCCGACCTTCAACGACCTCTACTACGCGCGCGTCGGCAACACCGCCCTCTCGCCCGAAAAGGCCAGCCAGTTCAACCTCGGCGCGACTCTTTCCCTGGGGCCTTCGGCCAATACCGGATTGGGTTATGGGAGAAAAATGAGTGGAGGCGGAGAAAGAGAAGTTGTGGGCGAAGAGAGAGGGAAAGAAATGCCAGGGAGACTGACGCTCACGGCGGACGTGTATTATAACTCGGTGAGAGACAAGATAGTAGCGATACCGACGATGTTCATCTGGAAGATGAGAAACCTTGGAAAAGTCCAGATGTTCGGCGGGGACTTCACGGCTTCATACGCTCTGGGGCTGGGTACAGGCTGGGCCCTGAATCTGCGGGCCAATTATTCCTACAGATATGCGGTGGACATCACCGACCCGACGGCGAAAAATTACCGCCATCAGATCCAGTACACTCCGCGCCATTCAGGCAATGCCCTTCTGACTCTCCAGACTCCCTGGCTGGACTTTTCATACACCCTTAACGTGGTGGGAAAGAGATACTTCCTTCAGCAGAACATTTCTGCGAACGAAATGGCAGCCTATCAGGACCACTCAGTTTCACTCAGCCGCGAATTCACCCTCGGCGGACGGAGGAACGGCGGTTCGGCACTGGGTGCGGAGCGGAATAACATCACGAAAAATGACAGAGAGGCTCCTCTCAGACTCCGCCTGTCAGCGGAAATTCTGAATCTCACAGGAGATAATTATGAAGTCATAAGATACTACCCGATGCCTGGAAGAAATTTCAGAATAAAGATGAAAGTCAACTTCTGAAAAGAGTGGAAAGATTGAAGAAAAGTAAAGAGATTCAAGAAAAGTAAAGGAATTGAAGAAAGGTAAAAGAATTCAAGAAAAGTAAAGGAATTTAAGAAATATAAAGAATCAAGAAGTTTTCAAAATAACGATAAATACAAACAAATAAATTACAATGAAACGAATTTTATCAATTCTCTCACTCGGCGCACTGCTTTGCGCCCTCACTGTATCCTGTAAACCGGACAACGATACTCCTGTAGTCGAAACCCCGACAGGCTACTACATCCTGAACAACGGCTCCTACGGCGCCAACAACGCCAATATAGCCGTCTATAACGTGGAAACCAAGACACTTGCCGCCGACGTATTTGCCGGCGTAAACGGGAAGGGCCTCGGCGACACCGCCCAGGACATCCTTGTGGACGGCGACGACGTCTATATCTCCGTTAATGTTTCACAGATCATCTTCGTGACCGACAAGGATCTGAAAATCAAGAAAGAAATTGTCGCCAGCCTCGCCGACGGCACCAGACTTTCCCCTCGCTATCTCGCCAAGGGCAGCAACGGAAAAATCTATGTGACTTATTATGAGGGCTATCTCGGTGAAATCAGCCCTTCCGACTACTCCGTCCGCACCACCGCGGTCGGCCCGAACCCTGAAGGCTGCGCCTATGTAAACGGCAAGATATTCGTCTCGAATTCAGGCGGTTATCTCTACCCTACCTATAACAACACTGTCTCTGTAGTGGATGCGACCTCCTTCGTCGAGAGCAGCACCGTCACGGTGAACACCAACCCTGCCACTATGAAGGCTGACGGTGACAACATCTATATTCTCAGCCTCGGCGATTACGGCGCCACACCTGCCAAAGTACAGTGCCTCAACGCCTCCACCCTCAAGGTGACCGACCTCAGCTATTCCAGCCCTTCAGCCATCGCACTGGCGGATGATACCCTCTATGTGATGTGCGGCGGCTATGATGAGAACTGGAACCCGCTTCCAGGCACAGTCTACAAGCACAATGCAAAGACCAACAGCGCTGAAGGCGCTTTCGTAACCGATGGAACCACCCTTCCTCAGGCCTATTCACTCGCCGCCACATCCGAATATGTATGGGTGGGCTGCTCCGACTACAAGAACAACGGAACTATGTACGTATTCACTCCTGACGGAAAGCTCTTCGACACCATTTCCGACACTGCAGGTCTGAATCCTCTCACCGTATCAGCAAGATAGAAGATGCTAAGTCTGCTCTACGTAATACTCTCCGGCATCGCATTGCCGGTAGGCGGCATACAGATGCAATATCTCTGGCGCAACCAGCTCGGGGACGTATATTCCCTCGGGCTTGGTAGCGCCGCCTGCCTCGGAGCCGCCGCAGCCACAATGTCCGGCTGGTGCTCGCTCACCGTGGGCAGCTTCATCTGCACCCTGATCTGCACCCTGGTATGCTTCTTCGTCACGCTTAAAATCAGCACCCAGAACCTCATCACTTTCGGCATCATCTTCGGAACCTTCATCGGCTCGCTCGGCACCATCGTCGTGACCAATGCACCGAACGGAGACCTGCTGAAGCAGTATTATCTCTGGGGCGCGGCCAATTTCCGCCTTGAGGGCGTGACCACCGGCGACATCATTTTCTCGCTCTGCCTCTTCGCAGGAGGCCTTGCCGCGGCCATCTGGTCCAGCAAGAAGCTGACGCAGCATTTCCGCGGTGAAATCGAAATCTCGAACCTCGGCAAAGCCCTGAGCCTTCTTATGATTATGTTCCTGGTAACCAGCGCGGTAAGCATATGCGGACCTATCGGATTCATCTCCCTAGGTGTTCCGAACCTCAGCCGCACCGTATGCAAGAAAACCGATATCCGCTATCATTACCTGATTTCCAGCGCAATGGGTATCGGCCTGCTGCTGATCACTTATCTGGTAGTGGAATACGTAAGCTTCGGCATCTATCTGCCGATCAGCGCGACAATGGCCATCATCGCCCTCCCGCTGACCGCCCTCCTCTTCATAAAGGGCGCTAACCGC
>CAVCSJ010000146.1:0-4109 GCA_963604895.1 bacterium | reverse complement strand
GGAGTGGCCGGTAGTCATTCTGAACGAGCTTAATAAAGATACTCTCAATGACGACTCGTTTATTAAGAAATCTTTTATGAGGGTTCGTGAAATGGTGCTGACAGACAAGGCTACGCTACAGGATCCAGACAAGGCTACGCTACAGGATCCGTTCGCAAAGGAGTACTTTCTGCATTTCTTCCCTAACATCGTAGGTAAGCGCAACCCTTCCGAATCTATGAAAAAAAACATTACCGGTCTGCCTTGCTACAATGACCTTAAAGCACGTGCCAGAGGCGAAGAAACAAGGCTTCTTTATGTGGGGATGACCCGTGCAAAAGACTGTCTGATTTCTGTCGGTGTAAAGGACAAAGACCAAGTTAAGAAAAATGTGAAATCTGCGCAACCCGTCAAAAAGGACTACTTTAAATGGTTGACAAATATCGGTTTGAAGGAATGCAATCATAGTAATGTCTGGGGATTGGACGCTTATAAGTGCGAGCCAATTGATATCCAATCTCCGGACAGTACGGCTATTGCAGCAGGTGAACAAACCTACACCATCGTAAACAAACCTCAGTCTCATACACTTTATGATGACCGCTATCTCTCGCCAAGCAAGATCGGGACATTCGCCGGATATGGCAGTCATAGGGCGTGGCCAGAGAAAGGCACCGACATCTACACGAGCGGCTGGGGTAACGATTATGCAACAATCGGCTCCTGCATTCACGACATATTCGCCGCATACAAGAAAGGCGACATCGAGTACAACCGCGAGATTGCCCTCAACATCATCGGCGGCTATGGCGTCGCGGACAAGCTGGCCGGACACATCGATGCCATCATCAACTCCGCAGACTGGCTGTACGGGCAGCTTCAGGCCAAATATCCGCAAAGAGAAGGTGACAGTATTGAACGGGAACTGCCGTTCACATACACCTTGGATAACGGGCAAACCTTGCGCGGCGAGATAGACCTTCTCTGGCACTATACTGATGATGACGGGAAGCACGCTGTGCTTGTCGACTACAAGACCTATCAGGGCGTTGACCTGGGCGCGCACACAAAGACGCACTACGCCCAGCTTTCCGCTTATGCGAAGGCACTTAAGGACGCAGGAGTTGACGTCACCCACGCATTGGTTTATTACCCTGTCCGAGGCGAGATTTTTGAACTATCGTGAAAGAAATCCTGTCCAATGTACATAGGTAATCACTAGTGTCCTGTGTGAATTTGAAAGTTTGGCATCGTACTTGCAAATGGAATGTAAGTAGGTAATCACTAGTGTCCTGTGTGAATTCATTATAAGAATATACGAAACATTAATATTAATTAATATGCCAGATGAAATTTTAAGAAATCTTGAAGAACGAGAACAGATGTGGCGGGATCGCAGGATGGGCGTGACCTATAGGAATTTTGACAGCGACCAGGATTTGACATTGAAGGCTTACAAGGAGTTCTATTTCAAAGAGTTCCCCAAGTTGTTAGAATGGTTCTATCCTTCAAGGTCGCACGATGGAAGAGTGATACTGTTCGCTTATAGGGACGACAATCTGGGCAGGCGGTTCTTGAGATTGGTGGAATGTCCAGGCGAGTTGGATTATACAGGCGAATATTTCTTCTCCGTTTCTGTATTTTTCACCAGCCTTATCCCGCAGGTATTGAAAAAAAGCATTAATTGCACGGCTATGGATCTGTTTTTCAAAGCCTCAGGCTGGCCGCTTATGAGTTCAGGATTGGGAGGACAGGTCAGCGCGGAGTGCTGGCTTAAGGATTCTGAAATTTATCCAAACGAAGTCGAGGTGAAGTGGTACAACGCCTTGATTGACATAGTCAAGCCCTTCTTCGTGAATGAAATAAGGGAGTTCCTCAAGGGCGGCCAGGCTTCACTTGACAGCGCTGCATATCAACAGCTTGTTGAATCAGCAGAAGGTAAGACGGATGTCATTGAAAAAAACCTTTTGGCGGCTGTAGCGCAGGCCGAGGAGAACTTCAGGACAGGCTCCGCTCCCTGTGACTTCAAACTTTGTCAGGATTAATTGTCTCACGCACTGAATTTGATATGAATTTAGGAAGGCCGTGAGGAAAAATAAGGATTGCATCTTAGAGGTTATTCGCACTTCCTGAGGTACTCAAGTGCAACGGGAAGTGCGTTTGAAATGCTATCCGCACTTTTCTATGCTGCGTCTCCATTGGGTGCGAAGCGGCCGGCTACATTCCTGCGTCAATCATTCCCTTGCTGGTTATGAAGGAAACGGAGCGGGAGGCTGTTTCGCTTGCCTTCTGAAGGCACTCGCGCACGAGTTCGGTGGACATCGCCGCGACACTGAAACAGTCTTTCCCGCATAGGCAGGCTATCAGCTGCGATGTGGTCCAGTCGCCCGCGCCCTCCCGGTCCACCACATTGTCGTTCGGCACGGCGGCGACCTTCACCCAGCCCTGACCTTTCAGATTGAACTCCAGACCGTCCGCGCCCAGCGTCCTGATGAAAAGCTTCATTTATTTCAATTTACTTATGAAATCTAAGGCATCGCCCGGTAGCGTATATTCCAGACGGCCGGTGTCGCGCAGCTCCATAAGAAGCTTGCCGAGTACGTTGCTGCCCTGATAGGTGTCGCCAACCAGTTTAGCGCCCCAGAGAGGCTCCTTGCCCCGCAGGTGTTTCGTCTCGTCCTCCACGATGAAAAACCCGCGGCTGCGTTCCAACTCCGAGCGGAACTCAGCGCACTGCTCGTACTTCTTCTGAAGGCAGAACCTCATCGCGTCCAATATGATGTCCTGCCAGTCCTCCCGCCACTCGAGATTATGTTCCTTCAGAATCTTCGCCATCTGCCGCTTGTAGCAGATTCCGCAGGGAAGTTCATACAGAATCCTCAGGCACTCGGCGTCCCGGACCTTCATCATCTGGAACAGCCTCTCGGTGCAGTCGAAAGCCACGCCGTCGATAACCACCATCGGCGCTCTCCTGCCGCTCTTTGCCGGATGCTTGTAGAAATTGCCGAACACTCCCCACTCGCCCGCCGTCGCTCCGATGGCGGCCACCTGGCCCGCCGGGTAAGAATCAACGTTGAGATATTCCGGATGATGCAGCGCGATCATCTCTCTGACAGTCATATATGCCATAGCCTACTTTTTAAGAACCCACTTTCCTTTTACGTTTTCAATCTCAATCTTCTCGCGAGCGACGATCCGCACGTTCGAGGCGTCGAACACAGCGATGTTCTTCGGCCCGTCAGGCTTCGTCTGCGCGGTCGGCCACACGTTATAGAGCACACCGAGACTGTTCAAAAGTTCCGCGGCGGCCTTCTCCTCCGCAAAGCCGGACTTCTTCGCGCCCGTCAGCGTCATCCCCACCCACTTGCGGAACTCCTTGCCCCGAGCCTTGACTTTCTCGGAAGCAGTAACACCTAACGCGGCCTCGACCCTTTCGGCAATCGCCGCCGGGACCGGCAAGGCGGAGGTAAGGTGATTGTCTTCGGTCAGGTCCGGAATCTCCACCGTGTAGAGATAATGTTCCGGCATAATATTCATATTTCGCGGCTGGGAATAATGCACCGCAGAGGCTTCAGATTCAGTCAGATACACGCCGAAGCCGAACTTGATGCCGGTTCCTTCGCCGGCGGAGCTGAGGTCAAACCTATCAAAAAGGAATGGCGATCCGTGAAACAGAGTCATAAAAATGATTCTAAAAATGATTCTAAAAAATGGTTCACAATATACTAAGAATACTTTTCACCGCAAAATTCCACGTACTGCCATATTCCGGAGGAAATGATTCCAGCTTTCCGGAATATAACTATTCCGTTTGCAGGAGCCGCGCTCTCGTCAATACAAATCGGGAAGATATATCTTGCCCGATTTTTTGCATAAAATATCAGGGCTTCGCCCAATCCTGTTTTTAGCATCAAAAAAAAACACCCTAACGGGTTGTTTTCTTGATAAAGTTTCATATCTTTGTACCCTATCGGGATGAATATATCTTTCAATAAGACATTTTATACCCGCAAAGGTTTATTTAAAGACTGTTCCATATGGATTTAGGAGGTTATATCCGAAGCAAGCGGAAAATATTCAAACTGACTCAGGTGGAACTTGCCGAGCGCAGCGGAGTGGGCATACGCTTC
>CAVCSJ010000145.1:0-4270 GCA_963604895.1 bacterium | reverse complement strand
CAGCAGATGATGCTGGACGAGTGCGCGATGATTAATGAACTGCCGCTCACCTCGGTGAAGTTCCATCAGCTGCAAATCATAAAGGGCACGGCGATGGAAAGGGAGGAAGCCTCTTTCCCTGAACGCTTTGCGCGGTGGACTCTTGACGAATATCTGGACTTTATCGTCGCAGTGCTGCAACGCCTCCGCCCGACCCTAGCCATCGAGAGAGTAGCAGGCGAGGTGCCTCCGCGCTTCGTGAACGAAAGCCGCTGGGGCCTGATCCGCAACTTCGAAATCCTCCGCCTCCTCGACGCCCGCCTCACCTCCCTCGGCGCCTACCAGGGGCAGCTGCTTGGGTAAAATGCAAAAAAAGGCTGGCCGGGTGCCGGTCAGCCTTCGTAAATATCTGTAGTCGTGAGGCTTACTCCTTGGCGGTAGCCTTGATGACGTCGCTGAGCTTGTTGTAAAGAGCGTCGGTCTTGATGACGAGATCCTTGCGGATGGCGTTGAACTGCGCCTTCTTGCTGCCCTCCACCTTCTCGGCGCAGCGGTCTCTGAGCTCATTGTAGAGGTCGATAGCCTCGTCGAACAGCTTGGAAAGCTCGTCGTCTGAAGCTGAAGGTCTCATAGATGCGAAGATGTAGCAATCATCGATGAATGCGCTGATAACGTACTCGATGTCCTTTTTGATGTCTCTAAGATTCATAATTCATTTGATTTGTAACAGGCTGCAAAGATAGTGATTTTACAGGAGTTTGCAAAATTCTCTTCGCCCGCGCAGCGTTCGTGCGAGAGTCGTGCAGCGCGAAAGCCTATTTGAAATAATACGGATTCGCGGCGAGGCGCGGAATGGAATCGTCCCCGATGATGCGTCTGGCGCGCAGAGGTCCGCGTCCGCTGTAGTCCTTCGAGGTCGGATCGATGGAATTGATCCTCACGACCTGCGAAGAATGGATATACATTCCGTCCCCGATATAAATGCCTACGTGCGTGATTCTCTCCGGCTTGTCGGAAGTCGCCGCGCGCCCGAAGAAAAGCAGATCGCCCGGCATAAGATGCTCAATATCAGGAGTTACCTCCGTGCCGACCTTCACCTGCTGCGAAGCGTTTCGCGGCAGCAGCAGCCCGTTCAGAAAATACGTCGACCAGGCGAGCCCGCTGCAGTCCACGCCCTTGATCGATGTTCCGCCCCAGAGATAAGGCACTCCGATGAAGCGGTACGCGGTGCTCAGAATCTCCCCGGCCGTCGCGCTTCGCGTCGACGTCCAATCCTGAAAGTCCTCAACGTCTCCCTTTCGTACCCATCCGGTCCTTCCGGAAGGCAGAAGAACCTTCACGAACTTCTTATGGGTGAGGGCTTTGCCCTTACTGTCCAGACATTTGCGGACAATGTCTCCCGCCACGAAGTCGCACACTCCCATACTCTTTTCGGAAGGCTCGCTCCAGATGTGACTATAGTCCGCAGTACAGATGTATTTAGGGGCAGCAAGATAGGCATCTTTCTCAGTCTCAGCCATTTCCGTAAGCCCCATCTCGTTAACCCAGGCCTTGTACGGTTTAGAGTTCACAATCTGTTTCCAATAGGAATCCTCCCCGACAATTTCGACGAGCGTTCCCATCAGGCTCTGGTCCCCCATTTCGGCAGCGTAATCCGGCTGCTCCCTCATATTGTTCACCGAGAGGTTCACCACGGCCCAGCGTTTTTCCTGAGCGAATCCAGTCTGGAACACAAGCACGCCTGCAAGCAGGCAGAATATCAGTTTTCTCATATTAAAGAATTGTATCGGAATTTAAGATTCGTACAAAAATAAGAAAAAACCGCCGACTTAACGCCGACTTTTCATTTGAAGTGTGCCGACTTCTTCGTAATTTTGGAAGAAATTGTATTTAAAGATGGCGACAAAGGCGAGAACGGTCTGGTACTGCAGTTCCTGCGGCAACGAGAGCTCGAAGTGGATGGGGCGCTGCCCCGCCTGCGGCGAGTGGAACACTATGATAGAGGAGCCGAAGGCGGCGAAGAAGGATTCGGCCGCCTCACGGGACGGATTCAGCGGAGTGGAGCGTTCGCGCCCCGTCAAACTCCACGAGATCAGCCCCGAAGGGGAACTGCGGCGTTCGCTTAACAGTGCCGAGGTCGACAGGATTCTGGGCGGAGGCATCGTGCAGGGATCCCTGGTGCTCATCGGCGGCGAGCCGGGCATCGGAAAATCCACCCTCTCGCTGCAGATCCCGCTGCATTGTCCGGAGCTTAAGACGCTGTACGTCACCGGCGAAGAGAGCGTGCGGCAAGTGAAGATGCGCGCTGACCGGCTTGGCGGAGACGCCTCAGAATGCATCATTTACGCAGAGACCTGCTTAGAGAACATATTGGACGAGGCCAGGGGCCTCGGCCCCGACCTTATGGTAGTGGACTCGGTGCAGACGATGTATTGCGAGGCGGTGGAGTCGTCGCCCGGCAGCGTTTCGCAGATCAAGGAAGTGGCGGCGCGGCTGCTGCGTTTTGCAAAGGAGACGGGCGTGCCGGTGATTCTCATCGGGCACATCACGAAGGATGGCTATATCGCCGGACCTAAGATACTTGAGCATATCGTGGACGTGGTGCTGCAGTTCGAAGGCGAGAACCGCGGGTCGTACAGGATTCTGCGGAGCATCAAGAACCGTTTCGGCTCGACAAACGAGCTGGCGGTGTTCGAGATGACGGGCAAGGGCCTGCGCGAAGTGAGCAATCCGTCGGAGATGCTGATTCCTATGCACGAAGGGAATCTGAGCGGCACGGCGGTGAGCGTGATGCTGGACGGAAGCAGGGCCTTTCTCTTTGAGGTCCAGGCGCTTGTAAGCTCAGCGGTATACGGGACTGCGCAGCGTTCGGCGACGGGTTTCGATGTGCGACGGCTGAATATGCTGCTGGCGGTGCTGGAAAAGCGGGCTGGCTTCAAGCTCGGGGCGAAGGACGTGTTCCTGAATATGGCTGGAGGTCTGCGGGTTACGGATCCGGCGGTGGATCTGGCGGTCATCTGCGCAGTGCTCTCGTCCTGCTTCGATTTCGTCATTCCTTCTGACTGCTGCTTCGCGGGCGAAGTGGGTCTGAGCGGGGAAATCCGCCCGGTTTCGCAGGTCGACCGCCGCATCACCGAGGCCGCGCGGCTCGGCTTCAAGACCATCTACATCTCGGAGTTCGCCTCTACAGACGCCGCGGGCGGGAATAGCATCCGCGTCGTGAAAGTCGCAGATGTTCCCGCCCTGGTAAAAAGTCTGTTCCGAGGCTAGATTCCGCGGATATGCTTCTCCCACTCCCAGGCGGCCTTGAGGGTATCGTCGAGGGAACGGCCGGCTTTCCAGCCAAGCTTCTTCTCCGCGAGGGTCGGATCAGCCCAGATGGCCGTCACGTCTCCTGCGCGGCGCGGCGCGAATTTGTAGTTGAGTTTCAGATGATTGACCTTCTCGAAAGTGTTCACGAGTTCCAGCACTGAAACCGGACGTCCGGTACCGATGTTGAAAATCTCATAGTCCTTTTCCATCTTGCCGTCCAGCATCCTGCGGACTGCGCACACGTGAGCCTTCGCAAGGTCCACGATATCGATATAGTCTCTCTGGCAGGTCCCGTCAGGGGTCGGATAGTCGTTTCCGAAGATGGACAGGCACTCGCGTATTCCGCTGGCCGTCTGAGTGATGAAAGGGACAAGATTGTTCGGGACTCCGCGCGGAAGTTCGCCGATAAGAGCCGACGGATGAGCGCCGATAGGATTGAAATAACGCAGGGCGATGCCCTTTATCTTATCAGGATATGCCTTTACGCTGTCCCGCAGGAAATCCTCGCACATCTGCTTGGTGTTTCCGTAAGGTGAAGTGGCGCTCTGGCGCGGAGACTCCTCTGTTACAGGCAGTTTCTCAGGTTCGCCATAAACTGTGGCCGAAGATGAGAACAGCACGTTGCAACCGTGTGTGCGGGCTGCATCCAGGACATTGAGGAAGGAAGTCAGATTATTCTTGTAGTACTTTACAGGCTCTGCAACTGATTCGCCCACAGCCTTATAGGCGGCGAAATGAATGACGGCGCCGATGTGTTCCGTACTGAAGAGATGCTCGACGGCCGCAGCGTCGCAGAAGTCCATTTTATAGAACGGGAGGTCGCGGCCCGTAATCTGGCGGACACCCTTGAGACAGGTGTCGTCGCAGTTCGACATATTGTCGGCGATTACTACATCATAGCCGGCCTCGATGAGTTCGACTGTCACGTGGCTGCCGATGAATCCGGCGCCTCCGGAAACCAATACTGTGTGTTTCATAT
>CAVCSJ010000144.1:0-4310 GCA_963604895.1 bacterium | reverse complement strand
GACATTATTATTTGATGCCGAGTTTCTTGGCGATGTCCTTAGGAAGAGCGTCCTTGTGAACCATAATGTCCATACTCTTGCCTCTTACGAAATTCTCGGAACAATACCAGGTACCTTCATACTTGCCGGTAGGGCCCCAGGAATTCTTAACCATATAGAACTTCTTGCCGTTCTGATCCTTGGCGACACCGTAGATATGCATACCGTGGTCGTCTGTAGTGGTCTTCTCATCGAAGCCCTGCTGACGGAACTCCTGTGTACCCTCGATCTCTACCGGAGCGATAGCCTGAGGTTTCTCCTCAGCCTTGCCTACCCAATGCTCCTGGTCGGAACCGGTAGCCATAGCCTTGGTGTCAACGAGAATGCCCAGGCCGTTGCGTGTGAAACCGGTCTCGCTGCAGTCTGTACCCCAGGCAGCGGTATAACCCTTCTCGATGGCGTTGTCAAGAACCTCCATAAACTCGTCGATAGGCACGTTGTAAGCCTCATCCCAGCGCCAGTTGTCGCAAACCTCGATGGCGAACTTGGTGTAGAACGGATGATGTGTGAAGGAAGTGAGAGTTACATAATCGTCAGGATTGAACTTGAGGGCATCCCTGTAGGACTCAGGAGTGTACTCCACACCGTTGACGGTGAACTTCTCAGGATAAGCTCCGAGATACTCGTCGAGGATGGCCTGGAAACCTCTCTTCCAAGCTGTGGTGAGCTTGCGGTTAGGAACCTTTGCAACTGCCTCGATATAAGCCTTGAGGACTGCGTCGAGCTCGCTCTGTGCAGGAAGCTCAGTGCCGTAGTTCATACCTGTCATCTCGGCCTGAGGAACCATACCGTAGTCGCGGATGACGTCGAGAACGTCGTCAGCCTCGGAACCTGCGGAGAAGGTAAGGTTGCCGTCGAGTCTGACATACTTGTCAGCTCTGTCTGAATATGAATGACTTACAACGAAGAATTCGGAAAGGTCAGGATAATTGGCCTCGTCCTTTATTCCGTTGAGACGGATGATCTCGGACTCCACGAAGCTGATAGTGGAGAAGGCCCAGCAGGTACCGCTGCTAGCCTGGTTCTTGATGGAAGTGATCGGATTTGCCTTCACGGTAGTGAACTGGAAATCATAATCGATGGTAGGCCTTGGAGCCTGTCCCTGTGCGGCTGCGGAAATACCCATTAACGCAACTGCCGCGATAATTAATTGTTTCTTCATAAATAATACTGTGTTAAACTAAACTAACTGTAACTATTTCTCAGGAATGTTGACGAGAACCTTCTGCAGGAAGTCCCAGACTTTCTGGACTGAAGGGATGTGAGCCCTCTCGTCAGGGGAATGAGGGCTGAGGAGGGTAGGTCCCACGGACACCATATCCCAGTGAGGATATGCGCCGCTCAGGATACCGCACTCCAGACCTGCGTGGATGGCCGTAACCTTAGGATCCTTGCCGAAAAGCTCGCGATAAGCCTCTACCATAGTGTGGAGGATAGGGGAAGCATTGTTCGGCGCCCAGCCGGAATAACATCCGGTGAGTGTCATCTCGCAGCCTGCGAGAGCGAAAACGGATGCCATCTTCTCGGCGAGGAAGTCTTTCGCGGTGTCCACGGAGCTGCGCAGCAGGGACTTGACGATGAATTCGCCCTTCTGTACGCGCACGATGGCCATATTGTTCGAAGTCTCGACGAGACCTGGCATCGCGTCGCTCATTCTGTCGACTCCGTCCGGGCAGGCGAGAACGGCTCTCATAAATCTCAGAGCGGCCTCGTCAGGAACATACTTGCAGTCTTCGCTGCAGCAGCACTCCCCTTCCTTGCACTCGTAAGGTTTGAAGACGAACTCGGCGTTAGGGTCGGTCGCGGCGTACTCGGCCTTGACCTCGGCAGCCACCTTGTTTACTATTTCATTGGCGGTAGCCAACTTATCACTTGGTACATAGACAGTTGCGAACGCCTCGCGAGGGATTGCGTTGCGCAGTGTGCCGCCCTCGAGGTCCACGAGCTTCACGCCCGCGTCGCGAAGGAGCGGAAGCAGCACGCGTGCGGCTACCTTGTTCGCATTGGCGCGGCAGAGGATGATGTCCATTCCGGAGTGGCCGCCCTGGAAACCCTTGACTGCCAGCTCGTAGCACTCGTAACCTTCCTTAGGCTCGTCCACAGGCTCATACTTGCCCTTCGCTGTGGCGTCCAGTCCGCCCGCGCAGCCGATGAACAGCTCGCCCTCGGTCTCGGAGTCGAGGTTGATGAGGATGTCGCCCTTCAGCACACCAGGCTTCAGAGCGCGTGCGCCTGTCATTCCGGTCTCCTCGTCGTAGGTGACGAGCACCTCGACCGGGCCGTGCTTTACCTCGGGGCTCTCGAGGACTGAAAGTGCCATCGCGACACCCAGACCGTTGTCTGCGCCGAGCGTTGTGCCCTTGGCTCTCAGCCATTCGCCGTCCACCCAGGTCTCGATAGGGTCGGTCTCGAAATTGTGCACGGTGTCGGCATTCTTCTGCGGAACCATATCCATATGACCCTGAAGGATAACGCCTTTGCGGTTCTCATAGCCCGGTGTGGCCGGAACCCTCATTATAACGTTGCCTGTATCATCTGTGAATGTCTCCACGCCGTGGTTCTTGCCCCACTCGAGCAGATATGCCCTGATGTGTTCCTCGTGCTTGGAAGGACGCGGATTACGTGTGATGCCGTAGAAGTTGTTGAAAACCACTGACGGCTTTAGATCTTTGATGGTCATAATGTATTATTTTATTGTATAAGTATTCACTGTACCGAACTGGCAGATCGGAACTCTGGTCTCCAGAAGGATGCCGTTGCCGTCGGAAAGCTTCACGGAGCAGATGGCCGGAGTCCTATAATATATGACGGTACCCTTGGTCCCGGAAGCTGGAGCGGCTTCCACGCCCTCGGAAACGATGTCCACGAAATACGGCTTGCCGGAAACGTCATCCGCAGAGAGCAGACCGGCGGTATCGGACAGGCGGAAAGCCACGAAAACGTGGTTCCGTGTATCGTTCGCAGGGACGAACTCGTAGTTCATCTTCTGGGTTTCCGTGGTGCTGTAGCCGATGAAAAGGCTGAGATATTCCTTTTCGAGGCGGGAGATTTCGTCGATGGCGGCGCCCATAGATTCGCCGCTGTAGTTGGCGTCAGTGTCGCCTGTGATGATCTGGATGCGGGTGGTGCGCAGCTTGAGAATCATATCCGCGGCTTCCTTGGCCTTCTGTTCTATGGTCTTGGCTACCACGACATTCTGGGAGATGGCCACCTGATTATAATTGTCGCCCTTGACTCCCTGATAGAGGGTGGTGGCTTCCGCTGTATAGTTGGCGCTCAGGCCTTTAGTGGAGAAATCGGCGGAGGCGTTGCCCGGGAATCTCCAGGCGCTCTCGCGGCCGAAACCTCCCTCGGATACAGATACGAGGCCCTGGGCGCTGAAGCGTGTGAAAGTCTCCACGGCGTTTTCCGGAACTGTCACCGTATACCTGTGCTGAGCGTCAGCCTCCACATACGGAGTCATCTTCACGGAACTTATTCTATAGGTGACGGAGTTTGTTTCAGCGGCTTTGATGCCGAGGTATTTCTCCGCATATTTTGCGTAAGGGCCTGCGAAAAAACTTTCCTTGACGGCCTCCACTTCGAAATTGAGGCTGGTCTGCGGAAGGGCATAAGTCATTGAGACTGTGGAATTCTTCTGGGCACAAAGGTGCGGGGAAGCAGCGCAGAGCAGCAGGGCCGAGAATATTAAAATTCTTTTCATCTTCATCTTAAGACGCGGACGGTTCTTGTTCCATCCGTGCACAAATATACCATTTTTTCTTATAAAATGGTATTTTTCCATAAGAATTATTATCTTTGTCTCTGAAGCAGTCATCAAAATACCTGTTTCCTGACACGCCTCAAATAATCAAAAATTATAATCTATGTTCAAAGGTCAACCAAAAGGTCTGTTCGCACTGGCTCTCGCCAACACCGGAGAGCGGTTCGGATACTACACTATGCTTGCCATCTTTATGCTCTTCCTTCAGGCCAAGTTCGGCTGGGAGCAGGCGGCGGCAAGCCAAGTCTACTCCATTTTCCTTGCAGCCGTCTATTTTATGCCTGTTGTGGGCGGATGGCTGGCTGACAAGATCGGCTACGGCAAGTGCGTCGTAACAGGTATCAGCGTAATGTTCCTCGGCTACCTGCTCCTCGCAGTGCCGACCGCAGCCAACACCCTGGGTGTCACGATGATGCTCGGTGCGCTTCTGCTCATCGCCATCGGAACCGGTCTCTTCAAGGGTAACCTCCAGGTAATGGTGGGCAACCTCTACGACGATCCGCGTTAC
>CAVCSJ010000143.1:0-4312 GCA_963604895.1 bacterium | reverse complement strand
GACGGAAGATTTCGAAGACGAGGACACCGGAGAAGTCATCCCTATCGAGAGAACCCAACCTGTCGTGGACAGAGGCGAACTCCTGAACGACGAAACCATCGCCCGTATCATGGAGACTGACGTCAAGACCATCCTTCTCCAGAAGGACGAGGCCAACTCCGCGGAGTATAACATCATATTCAACACCCTGCAGAAAGACCCGACGGATACGGAAATCAACGCTGTGAACTATATCTACAAACAGCTCCGCAATTCCGAACCGCCTGATGACAATACTGCAAGGGATGTCATCGACAAGCTCTTCTTCTCGGAGAAGAGATACGATCTGGGCAGCGTGGGCCGCTACCGCCTCAACAAGAAGCTGAACCTTACCACAGCTCCTGAAGTCAGGGTTCTTACGAACAATGACATCATCGAGATCATCAAGTACCTCATTCAGCTCATCAACTCCAAGGCGACAGTCGACGATATCGACCACCTCAGCAACCGCCGCGTGCGTACTGTAGGCGAGCAGCTCGCAAATCAGTTCAGCGTAGGTCTCAGCCGTATGGCCCGTACCATCCGCGAGAGAATGAACGTCCGCGACAGCGAGCAGTTCAACCCTATCGATCTGATCAACGCGAAGACCCTTTCATCAGTAATCAACTCGTTCTTCGGAACCAGTCAGCTCTCCCAGTTCATGGACCAGACCAACCCTCTGGCCGAAGTAACTCACAAGAGACGTCTTTCGGCCCTCGGTCCGGGAGGTCTTTCACGAGACAGAGCGGGCTTCGAAGTTCGAGACGTACACTATACCCATTACGGAAGACTCTGTCCTATCGAGTCTCCTGAAGGTCCTAACATCGGTCTTATCTCCTCCCTCTGCGTTTACGCGAAAATCGACGATCTCGGATTCATCGAGACTCCGTACCGCGAGGTTCACGACGGAAAGGTAGACCTGAGTGACAGCGGCTGGCACTATATGAGTGCCGAGGAAGAGGAGAACAAGCTCGTTTCCCTCGCCAATGTCCGTATGGAGGACGACGGAACCATCGCAGAGGACCGTATCCAGTGCCGTCTGGAAGCCGACTTCCCTGTAGTCACCAAAGAAGAGGTGAACTATATGGACGTGGCTCCTAACCAGATGGCTTCGGTCGCCGCTTCCCTGATTCCTTTCCTCGAGCACGATGATGCCCACCGTGCACTTATGGGCGCGAACATGATGCGTCAGGCAGTTCCGCTTCTGAAACCTGAGTCTCCTATCGTGGGAACAGGCCTTGAGGAGAGAGTCTGCATCGACTCCAGAACTCAGTGCATCGCTGAGCGCAAGGGTGAAGTCACCTATGTTGACGCCAACGAGATCCATATCAAGTATGACCGCACCGAGGACGAGAAGTTCGTAAGCTTCTCCCCTGAGGAGACCGTATACAAACTTCCTATCTACAGGAAGACGAACCAGAGCACTACAGTGACTCTCAAGCCTATCGTCCGCAAGGGTGACAAGGTGGTCAAGGGTCAGGTCCTCACCGAGGGCTATGCCACACAGGACGGAGAGCTCGCGCTCGGAAGAAACCTCAAGGTGGCATTCATGCCTTGGAAGGGTTACAACTACGAGGACGCCATCGTTCTTTCCGAAGAGATGGTCAAGTGGGATATCCTCACATCCGTACACGTTGACGAATACTCCACCGAGGTTCGCGACACCAAGCGCGGTATGGAGGAACTTACATCCGATATTCCTAACGTCAGCGAGGACGCCACCAAGAATCTTGACGACAACGGTATCATCAGAATCGGTGCCCACATCGAGCCGGGTGATATCATGATCGGTAAGATCACCCCTAAGGGCGAAAGCGATCCTTCACCTGAAGAGAAGCTCCTGAAAGCCATCTTCGGTGACAAGGCCGGTGATGTCAAGGATGCATCCCTGAAGGCGAATCCGTCACTCAGCGGAACCATCATCAACACCGCTCTTTATGCGAAGACATCCAAGGAAAGCGGCCGCAGAGGCAGAGCCAAGACCGACACCGATTCCAAGATTGCCATCCGTGAGGCAGACTTCGAGGCCAGGAACGAGAAGCTTCGCGCCGAGTTCCTCAGCAAGCTCGTCACTCTCACCAAGGGCAAGAAGAGCGCCGGCATCAGCGATCTCTACGGAGTTGAGCTGATCGCCAAAGACAAGGCGATCAATGCCGAGGCTCTGGGCGGTATAGATTATGAGAATGTCAATTCCAACAAGTGGACTGCCGACAAGGAAACCAACCTTCTTATCCGTGACCTCATAAACAATTACTGCATCGCCAAGAAGATCGCTGCAGCAAAGCACAAGAGGGAGATAGACAAGCTCAAGGTGGGTGACGATCTCGGTAACGGCGTAATGCAGCTTGCCAAGGTATACGTAGCCAAGAAGAGAAAGATTACCGTAGGTGACAAGATGGCCGGACGTCACGGTAACAAGGGTATCGTTGCCAAGATCGTCCGCCAGGAGGATATGCCGTTCCTCAGCGACGGTACACCTGTGGACATCGTTCTGAACCCTCTGGGCGTACCTTCCCGAATGAACCTGGGACAGATTTATGAAACTGTTCTCGGCTGGGCGGGAAAGGAACTCGGACTCAAGTTCAGCACCCCTATCTTCGACGGCGCGAGCATCGAGGAAATCTGTGACCTCACCGACAAGGCCGGTCTCCCGAGATTCGGTAAGACCCAGCTCCGTGACGGTGGTACAGGTGACTTCTTCGATCAGCCGGCTACCGTGGGCGTCATCTATATGATCAAACTGGGTCATATGGTCGATGACAAGATGCACGCAAGAAGCATCGGTCCTTATTCTCTCATCACTCAGCAGCCTCTCGGCGGTAAAGCGCAGTTCGGAGGTCAGAGATTCGGAGAGATGGAAGTCTGGGCTCTTGAGGCATACGGCGCAGCCAATGCTCTTCAAGAGATTCTTACAGTCAAGTCTGATGATGTCACAGGACGCTCCAAGACATATGAGGCTATCGTGAAGGGCGACCCTATGCCGACACCTGGCATACCGGAGTCTCTCAACGTTCTGCTTCACGAACTCAGGGGTCTGGGACTCAAGGTGACACTGGATTAATAACGGACAATTGACAGATAGAAATATGCCTGCCTATAATAAAGATAATAAAGTAAAGAGCAATTTCCAGCGCATCAGCATCTCGCTGGCTTCCCCGGAGGATATTACCGAAAGGTCTTGCGGTGAGGTACTGAAGCCGGAAACAGTTAATTACAGAACCTATAAGCCTGAGCGTGACGGTCTCTTCTGCGAGAAGATCTTCGGACCTACGAAGGACTACGAGTGCTATTGCGGAAAGTACAAGAGAATCCGCTATCGCGGCATCGTCTGCGACAGGTGTAAGGTCGAAGTTACCGAGAAGAAGGTCCGCAGGGAGAGAATGGGTCATATCACCCTCACCGTTCCTGTAGCCCACATCTGGTACTTCAAGTCCTCTCCTAACAAGATTTCCGCCCTTCTCGGCATCAGCGCCAAGAGGCTCGAGTCCGTCATCTACTACGAGAAGTACATCGTGGTGAGACCCGGTAATTCAGGCCTGAAGAAGTGCGACCTTCTCTCCGAGGATGAGTACCTCGACGTACTCGCCAGAATTCCGGAGAACGACTCCCTTCCGATTTCCGACGAAAACAAGTTCGTGGCCAAGATGGGTGCCGAAGGTCTCTACGATCTTCTCTGCGAGATTGACGTGGATGTACTCGGAAAGGAAATCCGTCAGCAGATGCTGAAGGAGAACTCCCAGCAGAGAAAAGTGGACCTTCTGAAGAGACTTCAGATCGTCAAGTGGTTCCAGGAGTCCAACAAGATCAACCGTCCTGAATGGATGATTATGAAGGTCATCCCTGTCATCCCGCCTGATCTCCGCCCTCTCGTTCCGCTCGATGGTGGACGCTTCGCCACTACAGACCTCAACGACCTGTACCGCCGCGTCATCATCCGCAACAACCGACTCAAGAAACTCATCGAGATAAAGGCCCCGGAGGTCATCCTCCGCAACGAGAAGCGTATGCTTCAGGAGGCTGTCGACAGCCTGTTCGACAACTCCAAGAAGTCTTCCGCAGTCAAGAGCGAGTCCAACAGAGCTCTCAAATCTCTCTCCGACTCCCTCAAGGGCAAGCAGGGACGCTTCCGCCAGAACCTCCTCGGAAAGCGCGTGGACTACTCCGCACGTTCCGTAATCGTGGTAGGTCCTGAACTCAATATGCACGAGTGCGGACTTCCTAAGTTCCTGGCAGCAGAGCTTTACAAGCCGTTCATCATCCGCAAGCTCATCGAGCGCGGCATCGTGAAGACCGT
>CAVCSJ010000142.1:0-4346 GCA_963604895.1 bacterium | reverse complement strand
CGATTCCGATACCATAGACGATGCCTCCCTTGACGCTCATAGGCGAAGTGACGTAATCAGTTGCCATAAAGCAGCTTCCGAGGATCATACCGCCGGTGAGAAGGTTGAAGGCAGGGTCAGTGAAGCGTGCAGGGTTGCACAGCCACATAATGCCCGAGAATACGAACACCGTGAGCCAGATCGAAAGGGTGATGTGCGGACGGATGACGCGGCGCACGAGAAGATAGACGAAGCCGAGAAGCAGCGCGATCGCCGAAACTTCGCCGGCGGAACCGCCAATGTTCGCGAAGAGCATCTGTCCATAGTTATAGCCCTCGCCCATAATGTCCTGAACCGTGGAGCCGTTCATCAGACCTTCCTTGATCGCGCCCAGAGGTGTAGGGCCGCTGTAAGCGTCCAATGCAAACAGTCCCTGCGGGGCTTCCCATTTGGTCATAGCCACAGGGAAGGAAACCAGAAGGAAGACACGGCCGGCGATGGCAGGATTGAAGACATTCTGTCCCAGACCGCCGAAGGTCATCTTGGCGACGCCGATCGCGAAGAGGGCGCCGATGAAAACCACCCACCAAGGGGTGGTGAAAGGAAGGTTCATTCCGAGAAGAAGACCTGTGACGACGGCCGAGAGGTCGCCGATGGTGGACTCCTTATGGAAGAAATATCTGGTGATGAGATATTCGAGAACTACACAGGAAATCACGCTCACGCCGAGAACCATAAGCTCCCTCCATCCGTATACGAGGATGGAGACTATCACTGCCGGCATCAGAGCTATCACAACATCCCGCATAATGCTCTTGGTGGAGGCACTGCTGTGTACGTGCGGAGATGGAGAAACCAGTAACTTATTCATAACTGTCTGATGATAAATTATTTGCTTTGAGCGGCAGCGGCAGCCTTGGCGGCTGCGGCCCTCGCCTTGATGATAGACATAACTTCGGCCTTGCTCTGACGGATGATGTCAAGCAGCGGAATCTGTGCAGGACAGCTGTACAGACAGCATCCGCACTCGATGCAGTCCTGAACCGCATTGGCCTCAAGGCCCTCCTTGTCACCTGCCTGAGCGAGGCGGCGCAGATAGAACGGCTCGAGTCCCATAGGACAGGCGTCGGCGCAGCGTCCGCAACGGATGCAGGCGCTCTCCTTCCCTCGGCGTGTGGCTGCCTCGGAGAGGTAGAGGATGGACGAGGAACCCTTCACCGTGCAGGCATCGAGATTGACGATGGCCTTTCCCATCATAGGGCCTCCGCTGATGATCTTCGCGGCTCCCTCAGGGATGCCTCCGGCACACTCAGCAATGTAGCTGAGCGGAATGCCGATGCGGAAGAGATAGTTGTGCTGCTTCTCTACCGGCAGGCAGTCGCCCGTTACGGTCAATGTATTGGTGATGAGAGGTTTGTTCTTCTGTACTGCCTCATAGGCGGCAAGGGCTGTGGCTACGTTCTGTACCACTGCGCCCACGCTGATAGGCAGACATCCGGACTTCACCTGACGTCTCATAACGGCGTCGATGAGCTGTTTTTCACCGCCCTGCGGGTATTTCTTCTTCAGAGGGAGAACCGATATGTTCTTGTAACCCAGTTCGGCAACTGCCTTGGACATCGACTCGATGGCCTCAGGCTTGTTCTCCTCGATACCGATTACGCAGCGGCAGCCGCCCAGAATCTTCTGCATTATGGCGGCGCCCACGACGATTTCGCGGCTTCTCTCTATCATTATGCGGAAGTCGGAGGTGAGGTAAGGCTCACACTCGGCACCGTTGATAATCAGGCACTCTGCCTTGGCATTAGGGCCCGGATTCAGCTTCACGTGAGCCGGGAATGTGGCTCCGCCCAGACCTACGACGCCGCAGGCCTTGATGCGGTCAAGCATCATAGGAACATCCTCAGGAATCTCGGTCACGAGAGTGTCGCTCAGGTCGATGCCCTCGGCCCACTCGTCACCCTCAACTGCAATCTCCACGTGAGTCATCATTCTGCCTGCGAGGTCGGCGCGCGGAGCGATGCTCTTCACGGTTCCGGACACGGAAGAATGGACATATGCGGAAATGAACCCTCCGGGTTCAGCGATGACCTGGCCTGTCTTGACCTTGTCACCTACGGCCACAATCGGCTTCGCCGGCGCGCCGAGGTGCTGAGCCATCGAAATATATACGGTCTGCGGAAGCGGAAGTACCTCTATGGCGCAGCCGCGGGAGATCTTTGCATCATCCGGATGCACGCCTCCGATTCTGAAAGTGGTAAGCTTACCCATTTGCTGTTTCCTCCTTCTTTACATTGGTATTGGACGCTGGGACAGCGGCCGGTTGAACAGCGGCTGCAGCTGCCTCCGCGGCGGCTTTTGCAGCCTCTTCGGCCTTCTTCTTGCGCTCGGCTACGCGGGCCTTGATGCCCTCGACGTCAAGCGGTTTCGGGAAGTTCACGCCGTGGATTGCGCCTGTCGGGCACATCGCCTCGCACTCGCGGCACAGACGGCACTTGGTGAAGTCGATGTAGGCGACGTTGTTCTCTACGGTGATGGCGTCGTGCGTGCAGACCTTGGCGCAGCGGCCGCAGCCGATACAGGCTGAAGCGCAGGCTTTCTTGGCCACAGGTCCCTTGTCCTTGTTCACGCAGCTGACATACATACGCATTCCGCGGGGACCCGCGTTGCGCAGTTCGATGACGCCCTTCGGACAGGCCTTGGCGCAGGCGCCGCAAGCGGTACACTTGCTCTCGTCCACTACCGGAAGACCGGTCTCGGGATTCATTGAAATCGCACCGAATTTGCAGGCTGCGACGCAGTCTCCGCAGCCGAGGCAGCCGTATGAGCAGCCTGTCTCGCCTGTGTAGAGGGCGGCCATAACCTTGCAGGAACGGTATCCGTCGTACTCGTTGGTACGCGGACGGGCGGCACAAGTGCCGTTACAGCGGACTACGGCTACCATAGGTGCTTTCTGCTTCACCTCATAGCCGAGGATTCCCGCGACTTTGGCCATGACGTCATTGCCTCCGACAGGACAGAAATGCTTGTCGAGGTTCGGCGCCTTGACGGCCGATTCAGCAAACGCGCGGCAGCCTGCATAACCGCAGCCGCCGCAATTGGCTCCTGGCATCACTGCCTCCACTTCGTCGATTCTCGGGTCTTCCTCCACGCGGAACTTCTTCGCGACGAAGAAGAGCACGAGAGCGAGCAGAAGGCCCAGGACGGTGAGGATCACGATGGTCCAGATGATAATACCACTCATTGTTGTTTATTTGTTAATGTTTCTGATTTTAAATTCCCATTTGCTGCCCAGATGTTTTCTGAACAGGTAAAGCATCATATAGTAGAATGCCGTGACCGCCGCGCCGCAGAGCGCGGAGACGCCTTCGGAGGCTCCCATCGACAGCGGCAGCATTATGAACGCGACCAGAAGTATGAGGGGAATCACATAGGCTATCCATACGGCCTTGTGCCCCAGGGTGGAGCTCAGAAGCACTTCGACTTCCTGGTCCACGGTATAATATTCCGGATTCCCGACGCTCACCTCAACCTCCTTGCGGGCTGATTCGCCCATAGAGCACACGCCCTTCGCGTGACAGGCGGAGCAGGCCGATTCGGAGAGTATCTCCACGGTCACTTTCCCGTCCGAGACGGACTTGATTCTTCCCTTGTGAGCGACTTCCTCCATATCAGAAATTTTCGTTAGGTCCGAAGTCTCCAGGATAATAGTCAGGAGCCATTCCGTCGTCATCCATATTCATAGCGGAGCCCACAGGGGCATTCATAGCGGACTCGCGGGCCAGCTGGACATCCAGGGTGTCGTCGAGTTCCACGAAACGGACCTGCTCGCTGCGGAAGCGCATATCGATATCGCAGGTCTCGCCGTTACGGTGCTTGGCTATGATGATCTGAGTCTTCTCACGGTCTTCGACATTCTCCGACATCCCCACATAATCGGGACGATGGATGAAGATTACCATATCGGCGTCCTGCTCGATGGAACCGGACTCGCGCAGATCGCTGAGCACCGGCTTGCCGCTGCCGCCCGTGCGTTTCACCGCGTCGCGGGAAAGCTGGGACAGGGCAATGATCGGGACATTCAGCTCCTTGGCGGTCTGCTTCAGGGTTCGCGATATGGCCGCGACCTCCTGCTCGCGCATCGCACGGAGCTCCTTCGGGCCCTGCATCAGCTGGAGGTAGTCCACGAATACGAGCCGCACGCCCTTGTTCTTCACCAGAGTCTTCAGCTTGGTGCGGAACTCCATAAGCGGAAGTCCCGGGGTGTCATCGATATACAGAGGCGCCTTCACGAGATCCTTGAGCTTGTATTCCAGCTGTGTCCACTCGTGCTCGGCCAGTTTCACTCCGCCCTTTATCTTGTCCAT
>CAVCSJ010000141.1:0-4414 GCA_963604895.1 bacterium | reverse complement strand
TTTCTATAACTGCCACATTTTGGCAGAAAGAAACAGGTTCTTTGCACCGTATAAATAGGAAAGCAAAGAAACAATGGGAAAGACTTACATTCAGCTTATCAAGGCGGCGGCCGCCAGAGTCAGGGACAGCAAACTTCAGAAACTCGGAACCAAAGAGACAGGGGAAGCATTGGACGGCCTTGTGGCCGGCCTCGGACTGCAGAACCGCGGCGAAGCGATCGTCTTCGCGGCGCTCTTCGACCGCAGCTGCAGCAACTCCAGCAGCGACATGGACGACCTCGCGCGCTACTTTGATTGCACGGAGCTCGACGTGATGGAGTACCTGCCGGCGATTTCCTCGCTTCAGAGCAGAGGCCTCATCATCCAGAGTAATCCGGACGAATCGAGGCGAGTCTCCAAGTCGTACCTCGTATCCAACTACGTTATGGACTGCCTTCTGGACGGCAGGATTCCGGAAGCGGGCCCTGTCCAGATACTCCGGAAGGAATTCGACCGCTACGACCTCTGCAAGGCGGTCGGACGACAGCTCGAGGACCACAACGTCAGCTGCGAGGAACTGCTCCAGCAGGCGCAGTCGATGGAGCAGGAAAACCGCGGGATGAGCTTCGTGAAGGCCGCCAGGGAGGCCGTGCCGGAGCTTCGCCAGCGCGTGCTCTTCTACGACGTCTGCTGCGACTTCCTGGAGGACGACGAGAAGATGTCCGACATCGACGACACGCTGAAGGATATGTATCAGGTATTCGCGCTGCGCTTCCAGGAAGGCTCGGCCCTTCGCAACGGCACCCACCCGCTCATCAAGGCGGGACTCGTGGAGCTGGCGAACGACAAAGACTACGTCCAGCTCACGGACAAGGGGCAGGAAATGCTCCTCGAGGACGATTACAAGGCCTACTGCGATAAGCTTTCCAACCTCGACAGGTACAAGTTCGCCTCCTCCATCCACGACTTTATCAACGGCAGGTCCTACAACACCGAAATGGAAAGCTCCATGTGCCGCCTGGAGTTGTTCGTATACAGGGCGGAGAAATCGAACCGCCACCTCGGCTTCATCCCGAAACTCAAGGACATCCTGGAGAACGACCTGGACAGGAGCCTCTTCTACATTCTCTGCGATGACTGCGCGAAGGAAGGCAGCGGTCTCGTCATCCCGTACGACCTGAAGAGAATCTTCCCGCTCAGACACAGAAAGGAAACCGTCAAGCAGCTGAAGGAGGAAACGCACATCCTGCAGAGGAAGGGCCTCGCGGAACTCTCCACCAGAAGCAGCCTCTTCGGGGAGAACACCGTCCTGTCGCTTACCGACAAGGGAAAGGAGCTCTTCTTCGAGGAGGACGCTGAGCTCTTCGTCGACAAGGGCGACGACAGGTGCCGCATCAGGCACGACGGAATCAAGGAGAAGCGCCTCTTCTTCTCCGACTCCCAGCAGGAGCAGCTCTCCCTCGTGGAGAATGCCCTCGAGGAGGGCAATTATCAGAGCCTCGTGAGCCGTCTGGAGTCCAAGGGCCTGATGAAGGGACTCGCGGTGCTGCTCTACGGCGCGCCGGGCACGGGCAAGACCGAGACGGTGATGCAGTGGGCGCGCAAGACCGGGCGCGACATCATCCACGTTGACATCAGCGCCTCGAAGAGCATGTGGTACGGCGAGAGCGAGAAGATCGTCAAGAAAATCTTCTCCGACTACCGCAAGTCCTGCAGGGGCGCCGCCAGAAAGCCGATTCTGCTCTTCAACGAGGCTGACGCCATCTTCTCGAGGCGCCGCAGCATCGGTTCAAGCAACGGCAGCATCGACCAGACCGAGAACACCATCCAGAACATTATCCTCGAGGAGATGGAGAAGCTGGAGGGCATCCTCATCGCGACCACGAACCTCGAGGGGAACCTCGACGGAGCGTTCGAGAGACGTTTCCTCTTCAAAATCCGCTACGAGAAGCCGTCGCTCAGTGCCAAGACCGCCATCTGGCGCGACAAACTCCCGTCGCTCAGCGAGGCCGACGCCCGCGCTCTGGCTTCCGGCTTCGACTTCAGCGGAGGCGAAATCGACAACATCGTGCGCAAGGCGACGATGGAGGAGGTCATCAGCGGCCGCGAGCCTTCGTTCGAGAGCCTTGTCTCCTTCTGCGAGCACGAGCGTCTCGCCGGCGGCGGGAAAGGCGCAAGGATAGGGTTCTGAAAAATCGTGCTGGGCATTTGCCCAATTGCTCACCCGGACGCAGGGGGGGGTAGACTGAGCCTGACTCGCATTTCGCAGACCTTCACGGCATCGCCTGGATTCGCGAGCGAATGTAAAGACAGAATGATGGCTTCGAAGCTCCTAATGGGAGCAAGGGGCCTGGGGAGGGCGCTCACCAGTGAATAATTGGCCGCTTGAAGCGGCCAATGTAAAAATCTACTAGAGAAGCTTTTTTACTAGCTTGAACGTCGAGTACGGCATATAGCGGAACGGGACGTCGAGCCAGGTCGTAGTGGTGATTACAGCGCGGCGGTGGGTGAATGCGTCGAAGCTGAGACGGCCGTGGTAGCTGCCCAGACCGGAATTTCCGACGCCGCCGAACGGCACTTTCTCGTTTGCTATATGCATAATGGTGTCGTTTATGCAGGCGCCGCCTGAAGAGGTGTGTTTCAGCACTTTATCTCCGTTCTTGCCGAAGTAGTACAGCGCGAGCGGCTTCTCGCGGGAAGTCACGAACTCTATCACCTCGTCGAGATCCCTGAATGTCTGCACAGGGAAAATCGGACCGAAAATCTCCTCCTGCATTATCGGGCTTTGAGGACTCACGCCGTCGAGCACGGTCGGCTCGAAATAGCGGTCAGACCTGTCCGTATGGCCGCCGGAAAGCACTTTACCGTCTTTAAGATACCCGCTCAGACGGTCGAAGGCCTTGTCGCTGACGATTCTCACGAAATGGCGGCTCTTCTGAGGGTCTTCGCCGAGAAGGGCTGTGAATTCCGTGCGCAGAGCGGCGAGGAACTCGTCTTTTATATCTTCGTGAAGCATCAGATAATCCGGAGCGATGCAGGTCTGGCCGGCATTGAGGGCCTTTCCCCAGGCCACACGCCTGGCAGCCGTCTTTATGTCTGCATCCCTGTCGATTATGCACGGGCTCTTGCCTCCGAGTTCCAGAACTACAGGAGTGAGGTTCTTTGCTGCCGCCGTCATTACGGTACGGCCCAGAATCGGGCTGCCGGTAAAGAAAATCATATCCCAGCGCTGCTCGAGAAGTGCCGTATTCACATCTCTATGCCCCTGAACCACAGCTACATATTCCTCCGGAAAGGTCTCGCGGATCATATCTTCTATGACTTTCGATACTGTCGGAACATACGGCGAAGGCTTGAGAACGGCCGTACAGCCGGAGGAAATCGCTCCCACAAGCGGAGTGAGAAGCAGCTGCACAGGATAGTTCCACGGGGAGATGATGAGTGCCGTGCCGAGCGGCTCACTGATAATCTTGCTGGAGGAAGGGAAAAGCTTCAGCGGAGTAAACTTGCACTGAGGCTTCGCCCATCTGTTTATCTTGCGGATATGGGTACGGATCTCCCCGAGCAGAATGCTGACTTCGGTGAGGTACGCCTCTTCGTAGGATTTGTGCAGATCCTTCCAGAGAGCGTCGCAAAGCGGTTTCTCCCATTTGAGAACGGCCTTTTCGAAGATTTTCAGGTTCTCTTTCCTGGTCTTGACGTCAAGCGTCGCTCCGCTGTGAAAATAAGTGCGCTGCTTTTCGCGGATCTGTTTTATGCGCTCAATTGATGTTTCTTCCATAACTGTTTGTCTGCTTTCTGGTCCGTAACGGCTTTTCTTCCGGTGAAATGATCCATTACTGAATATATGCCGAAAATCTCTCCGAAGAAATAGTCGAAAAGCACATTCGGGAGAAGTGCCTGACAGGTTCTGATGAAGTGGTATGAGAAAGGTATTCCAGCGAAGGACTTGCCCTTTTCTATGCCCTTTATGATTTTAGCGGCAGTCTTTTCAGGCTTCAAGATAGGAAATATTTTCGAGTTTACACCGTCAAACATTCCGGTATTTATAAAGTAAGGCGCTACAGTGGTGACTTTCACCTTGCTGCGAGCCTGCTTGAGCTCCACTCGCATTGACTCCGTCCAGCCGATGACAGCCCATTTGCTCGCGCAATATACGGAAAGTTTCGGCATTCCGAGCATTCCGGCGGCAGACGCGATGTTGCAGATATGGCCGCGGTCGCGGCGGAGCATATCCGGAAGGATCTGCAGGGCGACGAGCATCGGTGCCGTGGCGTTTACATCCATCGTCAGATTGATATCCTGGACGGTCTGACGGTCGAAAGTGTTGTTGCCGCGTACCACGCCGGCGCAGTTGATGAGAATATCCACATCCCCGATCTCTTCCTTAACCTTCCGGTATGTGGACGTTATGGCATTATGGTCCGTCACGTTG
>CAVCSJ010000140.1:0-4507 GCA_963604895.1 bacterium | reverse complement strand
GGCCGATCACGAAGTGGTCGTGCTCGCTTTCGGACGGCTCGCTGTAACCTGAAACGTCCTCATAATGAGCCTCGTACATAAAGGCTTCCTTGCGGCCGGTGAGGATCTTGTGGGCGTAGCTCTGGTGGGAGACGTCGAAGACGATCCTGTCAGCAGGGGAGTTGAAGACATAATGCAGGGCTACCGTGGCCTCGACCATTCCGAGGTTCGGGCCGACGTGGCCGCCGTGATTGCTGAGCTTTTCTATGAGATAGTGTCTTGTTTCGTCCGCAAGTGTCTGAAGCTGACTGACTTGGAGCTTCTTGACGTCTGCAGGACCGTTGATGTTTTCCAGGTACATATTGATGTTCGTTTAATTGTTCTTGTATTCGGGGGAATGGCTTCCCGCCTTTTTCGCACTGCAAAGGAAATAAATCTTTTCTTAAACCCGCGCGCGGCAGGTATTAATGGTAACACTTTCCGTAATTCGGGTCAGAGGCTTAAACCGCGGCGAGTACTCCGCGCCAGGTAGGGATGTATTTCGCCGATTATGTCCCTACCTGGATGGAATCTTTCACGAAAAATGAGTAAGTTTGCGAAAAGCCTGAAAAGATATGAGTACAAGCATAAAAAAGAGCAGGGGAGGGTGGATGATCCATCTGGCCATCTGGACGGTGATCCTGGCGATGCCGTTCTTCTCGCCGCAACCGGGCAAGCCGCTGCACGGGGGACAGGACTATTCGCATTTCATTCCAGTCATAATCTCCTTTGGAGCAGTATTTTACGTTAATTATTTCGTTCTGGTCCGCCGTTTCCTGTCGACCAGAAGAATCGGGCTTTTCATCCTCTGGAACATCGTACTTATCGGAGGGGTCTCTGTAATGGTGCGACTTTTCTTCAGATATGTGCTCGCCCCGCCGACCCTTCCGATGCCTCCGAGGCCGTTTCTGGACACCATAAGTTTCGCCGTCCGTAATACGGTGATTTACATAGTGATAGCCGGCATAGCCGTGGCAATCTGGATGACCGCCCAATGGTACCGGAACGAGTCCCGCCGCAAGGAGATGGAAAAGTCCCAGGCAGAGGCCGAGCTGGCGAACCTGAAGAACCAGGTGAACCCGCATTTCCTCTTCAACACCCTGAACAACATCTACTCCCTCATAGAAATCGATCCCGCATTGGCCCAGGAGGCCGTTCACGACCTGAGCGGAATGCTCCGCTACGTGCTCTACGAGAGCCAGACGCCGACGGTGCCGCTCGCGAAGGAATGCGCTTTCATTCAGGAGTATGTGAAGCTGATGTCCGCGCGACTCTCGCCTGACGTGAAGCTGGAACTTTCGCTCCCGGAGAATCCGTCGCAGCGTCAGATCGCGCCTCTTCTCTTCATCCCGCTCGTAGAGAATGCGTTCAAGCACGGAGTGGACCCGGAGAAGCCTTCGTTCATTCGTATAAGTCTCACGGAGAAAGACGATTACGTGACATTTCTCGTCGAGAACAGCTGCTTCCCGAAAGGGGAGAGCGATCACAGCGGTTCAGGCATAGGTATTGCAAATCTTAACCGCCGGCTCGAGATGCTCTACCCGGGGCGCTACTCCTTCGAGCACGGAAAAGTCCAGAGCACCTACCGCAGTGTGCTGAGAATCAACACCTCCGAAGTCAGGTAGATATTGGCCGCAAGGCCGCCGGAAAAATGTATGAGGATTGGCCGCAAGGCCGCGTAAAGAATTATAGATGAGCACGATAAGATGCATAGTCGTAGACGATGAGCCGCTGGCGGCGCGCCTGATGGAGAGTTACGTTCGCAAGACGCCGTTCCTCTCGCTCGAAGGCACGTTCACGGGCGGCGCTGCGGCGTTCGCATTCCTGCAGGAGCACGCTATCGACCTGCTGTTCTGCGACATACAGATGCCAGGGCTGAACGGGATGGAGCTCTCGCGGATGCTGCCGGAGCGCACGCGCATCATCTTCACGACCGCGTTCAGCAGCTACGCGCTCGAGGGCTTTAAGGTCCGCGCGCTCGACTACCTGCTCAAACCCATCTCGTACGCCGATTTCCTGAGCTCCGCGATGAAGGCGAAGGAGTACTTCGAGATGGCCGAGAGAGCCGCGCAAGTCTCTGTCCCTGCGGAAGTTAATATCTCCGCGGACGCTCCCGCGTCCAATCCCGCCCCTACGACCCAGCCGTCATCTTCTTCGGAGTCGGCCGCTTCTGTTCAAGCCCCGTCGGGCGGGAATCTTCGCAGCATTTTCGTGAAGACGGAATACCGCCTCCAGCAGATAGAACTGGATAAAATCACTTATATTGAGGGACTTAAGGACTATGTAAAAATCCATCTGAATGACGGGACGCAGCCGGTGCTTTCGCTAATGCGCCTCAAGAACCTCGAGGAAAGGCTTCCGGCCGACCGATTCGTTCGCGTACACAAGTCCTACATAGTGCAACTCTCTCAGATAGAGGCTATTGAACGCAGCCACATCCTCATCGGCTCCGACCGCATTCCCATCGGCGAATGCTACCAGAGCGAGCTTTTCCAGAGACTCGATATTTCGAAATAGGTCAGAACGTCAAGGCCAGAGTGGCGCCGGCAGGGGAGAAGCCGAAAGTGAGCTCCGGGGAGGAGTTTCGGGCCTCGGGATACTTGCCGTGTTCGGCATTGTACCAACGGACCAGATCCTCGATGCGCGACTTGCCTATATGCTTCAGCACGAGTCCGCCGCCGGTCATCAGGACGCCTGCGGCGCCCAATTCTATACCGAATTCGGTAGTCCATTCGGACACGGTGATATCGCTTCCCTTACAGCGGGCATAATCCCAGGCGCATACCGCGCCGGCGGCTGCGATGCAGCCTAAACCACTGAAAGTCAATATCCTTCCCGTTCGCCACTTACGCATCTGCTCGTGATAGCTGCTCCAGTATTTATTCACTGAAATCACCTTCCAGACGGTGGTTTCAGGAATGATCTGCCCGTCTAGATAAAGATGGGCGCGGTAACAGCTCATCACACCGGGAAAGGTATCGTGGGCCCTGTTGAAAGGCACAATCTTCTCTTTGGTAAGATCCTCTCGGAAGCCGTTCGAAAAGATTACTTCGCTCACATCATCGACGCTCAATACAAAATAAGGCCCCCCGTCACGCGTCTGATAGACCACTTCCGAAGAATTGATTTCGATGACAGTGGCCTCGGTCCTGCTGCCGTCCCGAGAAACGATCGTATCAGTTTCGCCCTCCTGTGCAAAAAGGCAGAAGCTTGTGAGTATCAATGAAATGAATAAAAGAAGTTTTTTCACTTTTCGATTCGTATTTTAAATTTCATTACAAATTTTAAATCCAGAGGAGAATGCTGCTACAGGCCGATATGCAGATTGGCCGTAAGGCCGAGCGAGATGATATACTGGTGCTTATCTTCCGGCAGATCAGGCATATAGCGGTCGGAGGCAGCGAGATGGAAGCGGAGCGTGTCGTTCCCCAGCGGGTAGTACTCCACCAGCGCGCCCGCGGCGATGTCGCTCGCCGCGCGGTAGCCGCCCATAAACTCGAACGAGACTCTCTCCGACGGGCGATAGTCCGCGCGCAGCGCGAGTTCGCAGTTCGACTTATCGAACGCCCCGTGGGCCGGACCATAGAAAAGGTCAAGCATAAGGTCCACATTCTCAAAGGAATACTTGTTGCCGAGGCCCACGCAGAGATAATTCCCGGAGACCTCGTCCTCGACGTTCCAGTGCTGCAGGTTCGCCGCCCAATAAGTCGAGAAAGGCCCGAATTCTCCTCTCCAGGCCGCAGATGCGGCCAATGCAACATCGGAGAAGTCGACCATCATCGGCGACGTAGTCAACTGAACCTCAAAGCTTTGAGTCTCCCAAGGGGTAAGCCTGAAGGTTACGCCCGGCTGATATATGCAGAGGCTGTTCCAATAGTCGCTGACCATCGGCTCGTAGCAGTCCACATCGTTCTTGTCGAACTCGAATCCGCCCATATTAAGGATGACCTTACCGAGATCTATACCGAAAATATCGTTGTCGTAGGACATATATGCCCAGTCGATCCAGGTACCGTCCTGGAATGGGGCTTCGTAGCTGTAAAGGGATTTCGGGTCAGTGGACAGGAAATGAAAAGATGCTGAATATGAGAAGTTTTCACCGATACTTCCGTCCAGGAAGCTGTAGAGGGAAGTGAAACCGAAATTTGTGGCGGCGTCACCGTCGGTGTTTGAGAGATTCACCTCGGCGCGAGGGGTAACGGTGAGCTCGGCCTGAGCAAAAGCTTGGGGAATGATACCCAGAGAGAAGACCGCTGCAGTGAGGCAGCAAAGAGTTTTTCTGAAAGTCATAACGCAAACAAATAATTAAATAGTACCGTCCGTCGCTGTGATGTACCAAAATGTTTGTACATCTTGCTAAGTCCAAGCGTCAAAGATAAGTATAAATTGAGATGTTTTCTTTAATTTTGTAGGATTTTATGAATGATTTCGGAAATGAAACGCTGCACATACCATTCTGACGAGGCTTTCAGCTTCGAGGCGGGCGGAG
>CAVCSJ010000139.1:0-4544 GCA_963604895.1 bacterium | reverse complement strand
CTCAGTTGGTAGAGCATCAGCCTTCCAAGCTGAGGGTCGCGAGTTCGAACCTCGTTTTCCGCTCCATATGCCGATGTAGCTCAGGGGTAGAGCGCATCCTTGGTAAGGATGAGGTCATGAGTTCAATTCCCATCATCGGCTCCAGGCCGGGAGTAAAATTCCGGTTTATTTTTGCAGAACACATTTATACATAATATTATGGCAAAAGAAGTTTTTAAGAGGGATAAACCTCATGTTAACATTGGTACTATCGGCCATGTTGACCACGGTAAGACCACTTTGACCGCAGCTATCACCAAGGTACTTGCAAGCAAGGGCCTTTCTGAGGTCAAGTCGTTCGACCAGATCGATAACGCTCCAGAAGAGAAGGAGCGTGGTATCACCATTAACACCGCTCACGTAGAGTATCAGACCGCTACCCGTCACTACGCTCACGTAGACTGCCCAGGCCACGCAGATTACGTTAAGAACATGGTTACAGGTGCTGCCCAGATGGATGGTGCCATCCTCGTAGTTGCAGCAACTGATGGTCCAATGCCTCAGACAAACGAGCACGTTCTTCTCGCAAAGCAGGTAAACGTTCCTAAGATCGTTGTCTTCCTGAACAAGGTTGACCTCGTTGACGATGAGGAAATGCTTGACCTCGTTGAGATGGAGGTTCGCGACCTTCTTAACAAGTATGATTTCGACGGTGACAACGCTCCTGTTATCCGCGGCTCAGCCCTTGGTGCACTTAACGGTGAACCAAAGTGGGAGGAGAAGGTAATGGAACTTATGGACGCTGTTGATACTTACATTCCGCTTCCAGTACGTCTTACCGATAAGCCTTTCCTTATGCCTATCGAGGACATCTTCTCCATCACTGGTCGTGGTACCGTAGTTACCGGACGTATCGAGCAGGGTACTGTTCACGTTAACGATCCTGTAGAGCTCGTAGGTTTCAGCGAGAAGCCAAGAACATCTGTCTGCACAGGCGTCGAGATGTTCCGCAAGCTCCTTGATCAGGGTGAGGCCGGTGATAACGTAGGTCTTCTCCTCCGCGGTATCGACAAGAAGGAAGTCAAGAGAGGTGAGGTTGTTGCCAAGCCAGGTTCCATCACTCCTCATACAGAGTTCCAGGCTCAGATCTACGTCCTCAAGAAAGAGGAAGGTGGTCGTCACACTCCATTCCACAACAAGTATCGTCCTCAGTTCTTCATCCGTACACTTGATGTTACCGGTGAGATCACTCTCCCAGAAGGTGTCGAGATGGTAATGCCTGGCGATAACGTTGAGATTAATGTCAAGCTCATCACCCCAGTCGCTATGAACGAGGGTCTTAGCTTCGCTATCCGTGAGGGTGGCCGCACAGTAGGTGCTGGACAGGTTATCAGAATCGTCGAGTAATTCACGATAAATCCTACAGGACACTCCTTTGCGGGGTGTCCTTTCAGGGGAATAGAACAAGGGTAGTTCAGCGGTCTCCAAAACCGTCGATGTGGGTTCGAATCCTGCTTCCCCTGCCACATTAATATCAAAGGTTACGATTTGGTAATTGTTTAACTGGCGCTGTTTACGCTTCCAATTAACGGCGTCCTTTAAAGGTAAAGATGAGAAAGTTTATCAACTATCTTAAAGAGGCTTTCGTAGAGCTTACGAAGAAGACGACATGGCCGACTTGGGCAAAGCTGCAGAGCTCTGCTCTTCTGGTTATGGTCACTACCGTAATCCTCGCGGCTATACTCTGGGTTGTAGACCTTGCTTTCCAGTCTATCATGACAGCAATTTACTCATTGTAACGGTGATATGGGCGAAATGAAATGGTACGTTCTGCGGACTGCAGGCGGAAAGGAGAAACGGGCAAAGGAATACCTCGAGAAAGAAATTGAGCGCAGCGGTCTTCAGGACCAGGTAGCTCAGGTACTCGTTCCGGTCAAGAAAGAAATCATCACAAAGAATAACAAGCGTAAAGTGGCTGAAAGGCTGCTTTATCCTGGTTATGTGCTGATCGAGGCCGAACTCAGCGCTATGCTCGAGAATATCATCCGCAATCTTGTTCCCGGCATGTCCGGTTTCCTTACGGAAAATAGGGCTACCTCTGGCAACCAGATCGAGAGAGTCCCTGTCCCTCTTCGTGATGACGAGGTGCAGAGAATTCTCGGCGAGCAGGATGAGAATGCCAGCAGTGCGGCTGAGACCGAGGTCAACTATGCTATAGGTGACAAGGTCAAGATTACCGACGGCCCATTCAGCGGTTTCAACGGCACAGTAGAAGAAATTGTCGAGGACAGAAGCAAACTGAAAGTCATAGTCGTGATTTTCGGCAGAAAGACTCTTCTTGAACTCAGTTTTACACAAGTATCTAAAGAATAACAAATCATGGCAAAAGAAGTTACCGGATTCATCAAGCTCCAGATCAAAGGCGGAGCAGCCAATCCAGCACCTCCGGTAGGACCTGCTCTCGGTTCCAAAGGCTTGAATATTATGGATTTCTGCAAGCAGTTTAATGCTGCTACGCAGGCTCAGGCAGGTAAAGTCCTCCCTGTAGTAATCACCGTATTCTCAGACAAGTCCTTCACCTTCGAGGTAAAACAGCCACCTGTAGCAATCTCCCTCAAGGAGGCTGCAAAGATTCAGACAGCATCAGGTGAGCCAAACAGAAAGAAAGTTGCATCCATCACCTGGGATCAGGTTAAAGAAATCGCCCAGGGCAAAATGCCGGACCTCAACGCATTCACTCTTCCTTCAGCGATGAGAATGGTTGCCGGTACTGCAAGAAGTATGGGTATCACAATTACAGGAACATTCCCTGAGAACCTTTAAAAATCACATCCGAAATGAGCAAATTGACAAAAAATCAGAAAACCGTTCTGGCCAAGTATGACCATAACAAGGTTTACTCACTCGCTGAGGCTTGTGGTCTTTTAAAGGAAATCACTTATACCAAGTTCGACGCGTCTGTAGAGATCTCCGCAAACCTCGGTGTAGACCCTCGTAAGGCCAACCAGATGATTCGTGGCGTCGTATCTCTCCCTCACGGAACTGGTAAAGTCACCAGAGTCCTCGCACTCTGTACACCTGACAAGGTGGCTGAGGCTGAGGCTGCAGGTGCAGACTATGTTGGTCTCGATGAGTATATCGAGAAGATCAAGGGCGGCTGGACAGACATCGATGTAATCGTATGTACTCCTTCCGTTATGGCAAAGGTCGGTGCCCTCGGACGTATCCTCGGACCTAGAGGCCTTATGCCGAACCCTAAGACAGGTACCGTTACAATGGAGATCGGCAACGCCGTCAAGGAAGTGAAGGCCGGTAAGATCGACTTCAAGGTCGACAAGACAGGTATCGTTCACGCTGCCATCGGTAAGGTATCTTTCACTCCTGAGCAGATTCTTGAGAACGCTACAGAGTTCCTCAACGCTGTAGCCAAACTCAAGCCTCAGACTCTCAAGGGCACATACATGAAGAGCGCAGCCATCTGCACCACTATGAGCCCGGGTATTAAGGTTGACATCAAAGCATTCTTGAATCGTGCTGAGAAATAAAAATTTGATTTATGAAAAAGGAAATTAAAGATCAGGTTATTGAAACCATCTCAGCCCAGCTCAAGGAATATCCTAACTTCTACATCACGGATATCGCCGGACTGAATGCTAAAGATACTACCACTCTCCGTCGCGCCTGCTTCGAGGCCGGCATCAAGCTTACAGTCGTTAAGAACACTCTGTTCGCACACGTGCTCAAGGCTTCCGGAAACGAAGATATGCAGAGCCTCCTCGAGGTTCTCAAGGGCAATACGGCCATTATGTACACCAACGTTCCTAATGCTCCCGGAAAGCTCATCAAGAAGCTCAGAAAGGAAGGAATGGAAAAGCCTGAACTGAAGGGCGCATATGTACAGGAGTGCGTATTCATCGGTGCTGACAAGCTGGATCAGCTCGCAGCCATCAAGACCAAGGAAGAACTCATCGGTGACGTTCTCACTCTCCTCCAGTCCCCTGCACAGAGACTCCTCTCTGCTCTGCAGAACGTATCGGAAGGCGCAGAAGAGACCGCAGTCATCAAGGCTCTTGCCGAGGCAAAGAAATCTGCAGATGCCGCTGAGGCTCCTGCAGCAGAGTAATAGAAGAAACAATAACAATTTTAAAAATTATAATCAATTATGGCAGATGTAAAAGCACTTGCAGAAGAGTTGGTAAACTTGACTGTAAAAGATGTACAGGAGCTCATCAATGTTCTCAAAGAGACTTACGGTATTGAGCCAGCTGCAGCAGCAGTAGTAGTTTCAAATGAAGGTGGCGAGCAGGCAGGTCCTGCAGAGCAGACAGAATTCGACGTTATCCTCAAGTCAGCCGGCGCAGCCAAGCTTGGTGTCATCAAGGTTGTCAAGGAAGCTCTCGGTCTCGGTCTTAAGGAAGCAAAGGAACTTGTTGACAAGGCTCCTACCCCTCTCAAAGAGAAGGTATCCAATGCAGAGGCTGAGCAGCTTAAGGCTACTCTCGAAGAGGCTGGCGCAGAAGTTGAGATTAAGTAACTTCGCCCCCTTCCCTGCTTAAGGGACAAAA
>CAVCSJ010000138.1:0-4663 GCA_963604895.1 bacterium | reverse complement strand
CGGACAAAGTTATGAAATTCATTTATGAAATGCAATTATTCTTTGTAAATTTGCATTCGGAAATCATTCGGAAGCTGTTATGCAGGATAAAATTCTTCGTCTGGATTCGCTCATAGGGGACTCTCGCCGGGTTCTCATCGTGACGCATACCCGCCCCGACGGAGATGCCATAGGCAGCAGCACCGCCCTGGCTTCATATCTTAAGGTATGCCGCGGGAAGCAGGTCTGCGTGGCCATTCCGAACCCGGCCCAGGCCAGTCTGGATTTCATAATGGAAGGCACTGAGGTACTGGACGGCAGCGCTGATGCGGAAAACGTGTCCCGAAAAATCCGGGAAGCTGACCTCATATTCTGTCTGGACGCACCGGGCTTCCACAGGACCGACACATTGGCGGACGCCCTGGCGGCCGCCCCGGGAAAGAAAGTTCTGATCGACCACCATATCGGGCCGAGCGCGGAGCAGTTCTGCCTCGTGTTCTCCGAGATTCGGGTTTCGTCCGCATCGGAGCTTCTGTTTCAGATACTTATGGAGCTCCCGGACATTGGCGGGAACGCCGCACGCCTGCCGAAGGAATGTGCACGCTCGCTGATGTGCGGAATGACGACGGACACGAACAATTTCGCGAATTCCGTCTTCCCGTCGACGCTTGAGATGGCTTCACATCTGCTCGCGGCGGGGGTGGACCGCGACGAGATACTCTCGCACATCTACCAGTCCTATGCGGAGAACCGCGTGCGGATCATCGGGTACCTGCTCTACGAAAAGCTCAAGGTCCGCGACAACGGACTCGCCTATATGATTTTCACCCGCGAAGAGCAGCACAGATTCCGCTACCGCGAGGGCGACAGCGAAGGCATCGTGAATATGCCGCTGGCGGTCGAAAACGTGCGTATGAGCCTGCTGCTCAGCGAAGACGACGGATTCTTCAGAGTTTCCATACGTTCGAAGGAAGGCGTTTCCGCCAATGCGTGTGCGCGCAAGGCGTTCAATGGCGGCGGACACGAGCAGGCGGCGGGAGGCAGGCTCTACCTCGGCAGGGACATCTCTTCCGTGGACGAACTTGAAGATTATGTCGAAAGGAACTGTGAAGAATTTCTTTAATGGAATATGAGAAAATTTGCTGAATATATATCGGTCTGTCTGCTGACGGTGGCTGTCGCCGCTTCCTGTAACAAGGAGGAGCGGGAGATTGCGTATGCTGATCAGGAGACGAAGATCGAGACTTTCGTGAACAGGAATCTGAGCGACAGCACGGCCGTGCGCGTGGAGTACAACGGCGGAGCAGTCCGCCTGGTGCTTACGGAAGGGGATGACGTGGACCTGAATGCCAGAGGCAAGGTCACCTTCCTCTATGCCGGCTATAACTTCACGAACGGGAGCATTGCCCAGACCGCCATGTTCGCCACGAACAACCCGGACCTCAGCTGGAATGTGAGCGACTCGACCGTCTTCCAGCCGGTCACCGTGGATATGGCCGACAACGATCTGATGAAGGGACTTCAGAAAGGTCTCCTGGGAGTCAGGGCCGGAGAGGAGTGCTACATCCTGTTCAGCGGGAAATACGGACTCGGCACGAACAAGCTCGGCACGATTCCTGCAAATGCACCCCTGGCATTTCATCTGTGGATACAGAACGTAGAGAACTGATAAGATAGAACAATAGGATTTTTATGAAGAAAACTGTCATTGCACTCGCTTTCGCCGCTGCGGCCCTGGCACTTACGGGCTGCGAAAAGAAAGTCACTGCAGGAACTAATGATGCGAACAAAAAATACTTTGACGCGTGGATGCAGGTGAACTATCCTGACGCTGTCAGGGTGGACCCCGGATACTACATCATATCTGAAACGCCCGGCACCGGAGAACTTGCGGGCAGCGAGGACGACCACTATTTCGCCTACCTCGACTACACGGCATATGACCTCGACGGTACCATCGAGACCACTACGGACAAGAAGTTGGCCCAGCGGCTCGGCACTTACGATGCAAGTTACTATTACGGCCCCAAGGTAATGATCAGAGGCAATGTCAGTATGACCGCCGGTATGGATGCCGTGATAAGCCGGATGAAAATGGGCGGCAAGGCCAAGGTGATCATCCCTGGCTGGCTGAACGCTACCGCCAGTTCCTCGACTGATTATCTTTATCCGAGATACGATACTGAAGAAGAATACCTGAAGAAATGTACGGGCTCGAACGCCATATATGAACTCTCGCTTGTGGATGGCTTCAACGATGTCTACAAATGGGAGAACGATTCCCTCGCGAGATACGCCCAGAAGATTATGCCGGGAGTTGACACCCTGAAATACGGATTCTACTACAACCAGACACAGGCTCCGGCTGCGGACGCCGACTCCCTAGAAAACGGAGATGTCCTGTATGTCAATTACATAGGACGTCTGCTTAACGGGCAGGTATTCGACACCACCATCGCCGACACAGCGAAATTCTACAACATCTACAGCAGCGGCAAGACATACGGATCCCAGTCCGTATATATTGATACGGACGATTACACCGGCATCAAGCTCGGAACTTCTTCCGACGGCAACGACTGTATCGACGGCTTCGCCTACGCCATTTCACAGATGAGAGTGGGAGAAAAGGGGACTGCCCTCTTCTATTCAGGACTCGGCTATTCCTACAGCGGCAGCGGCAGTGTGATTCCACCGTACAGCCCGCTGAGATTTGATTTCGAAGTTGTATCCAAAGGCGAATAAATGGCAGTGACAGAAGCAGCTCCCCTCGAACTGGGGACCAAGAAAATAAGTTCACTCCTGAAGATGTACGCAGTCCCGGGTATCATAGCCCAGACTGCGGCTTCTTTGTATAATATGGTCGACAGCATCTACATTGGACATCTGAAAGATGTCGGCTCGTATGCGATTTCGGGCCTCGCTGTCACCTTCCCTCTGATGAACCTCTCCTCCGCGCTGGGCACACTGGTCGGAGTCGGAGGTATGACTCTGATTTCAGTGCTTCTCGGGCAGAAGAACTACGACAACGCGAAGAAGGTTCTCTCCAACGTGCTGTCGCTGAACATCATTTTCGGTCTGCTCTTCTCTGTGGTGGCACTCGCCTTCCTGGAGCCTATCCTGTATTTCTTCGGCGCGAGCGAAAACACTATGCCTTTCGCCAAGGACTATATGATCATAATCCTGCTGGGCAATGTAGTGACGCATCTGTACTTCGGTCTGAACGGAGTGATACGAGCCTCCGGAAACCCGAAGACCGCGATGGGGCTTACTCTGTTCACGGTCATTTCGAACGCGGTGCTCGATCCTATCTTCATCTTCGGTTTCGGAATGGGAGTCCGGGGAGCGGCCCTCGCGACAGTGCTCTGCCAGCTGATGTCCCTCTGCTATTCCTTCCGCTTCTTTATGAACCGCGACAGGTTCCTGCACTTCGGAAAGCCTCTTTTCCAGCTTAACTGGAGAATCGCCAAATCCTCGATGGCCATCGGTCTGGGACCTTTCCTGATGAATTCCGCTGCCTGTCTGGTATCGATGTTCATCAACCAGCAGCTGCGCACCTACGGAGGAGACCTCGCAATCGGAGCATACGGCATCGTAAACCGCATTACCTTCCTGTTCCTGATGATAGTGATGGGTCTCAACCAGGGTATGCAGCCTATCGCCGGCTACAACTACGGCGCCCGCCAGTACAAGAGAGTGCGCGAAGTCTTCACCCTGACAGTGAAATGGGCAACGCTCGCAACGGCCCTCTGCTTTATCGCCTCAGAAGTCTTCCCGAGCGCGGCTGTCGGCATCTTCACCAATGACCCGCTTCTTAAGGAACTGTCCGTCAAAGGCTTGAGAGTCGCCAACCTTCTCATTCCATTCGTCGGCTTCTGTATGGTATCCGGAAACCTCTTCCAATGTCTGGGAATGGTGAAGACCTCCATCTTCCTCTCGCTGTCGCGTCAGATCATCTTCCTGCTCCCGCTCCTCTACACCCTTCCGCTTCTGTGGCAGGACAAGGGAGTGTGGCTCAGTTTCCCTATCTCCGATGGCGTCAGCGTGCTCGTCACGCTCTTCTTCATAGTGAGACTCTTCAGAAAGTTCAGTCGCCTGTCCGACGGTGAAGACGCTTCATCGCTGGGCAGCAGCATAAAATAATCAGTACTATGAAACACAGGACATTGATATGTATCGGACGTCAGTTCGGCAGCGGAGGCAGGCGCACCGCGCAGGCCCTAAAGGAGAAGCTCGGCATAGAAGTCTTTGACAATGAGCTGATAATCAAGGCTGCGGAGCAAAGCGGCTACAGCGAGGAGTTCTTCCGCAAGAGAGACGAAAAGACAAGTCTCCTGACCCTCCAGTCCTTCTTCGGAGGCCTGAACCAGTACAGCGCGGGAAAAAGCTTCCTGAATGACAACGCGCTCTTCAACATCCAGAGCGAGGCCATCCGCTCGATCGCATCGCAGGGTGACGCAATCTTCGTAGGCCGCGCCTCAGACTACGTGCTTCGCGATATGGAACGCCTGAGCGTGTTCATCAGCGCTCCGATGGAGGTTCGCGTGAAGAATGTCTGCGAGCGCGAGGGGCTCAGCGCCTCGGACGCCGAGAACCTCATCCGCAAGAACGACCGCATCCGCGAGACTTACTACAACTACGTGACTTTCGGAAATTGGGGCGTTGCCGCCAATTATGACCTCTG
>CAVCSJ010000137.1:0-4670 GCA_963604895.1 bacterium | reverse complement strand
CGGAGCCTTCCACGCTGCAGTGTCCGAGCGTGTCGGTGCTGACCTTGACCGCATCGCCGCTGTTGAGAAGAAGCGAAGCGACCTTCGTGTCCTTATAGAAAAGATAGATGAACTCAGGCTGTCCCGGCTCGATCTCGACCTTGCCGGTGAAATGTCCGGCGGCGTCGGTCTTGAGGGTGTCGAGAGTAGTGTAGGTGTTCATATTCAGGAGCTTGACGATGACATCCTTCTGAGGAGCATCGGCAAGAGTACCTTCGATTTTCGCCTCGTTGCGGCTGCAGGCTGCAGCCAATACTGTAAGCCCCAGCAGGGCTGCGGTTTTAAAGATTCTCATATTCTCTTAAAATGGATTCTGCGATGGTTTTCTTCTCTTCGTCAGTGACTACGGGCCTCTGCTTGCGGAAATCAAGGTCACCCTCGGTCTGGAGCGGCACGAGGTGGATATGCGTGTGCGGAACTTCCATTCCCAGCACTGCCACGCCCACTCTCTTGCAAGGCACGGCGGCCTTCAGAGCGATGGCGACCTTGCGGGCGAACGCCCACAGGCCTTCGTAGGTCTTCTCGTCGAGATGGAAGATATAGTCATCCTCCACGTGCTTCGGAATCACAAGAGTGTGACCCTTGGCGAGGGGACTGGCGTCCAGGAAAGCATAGTAATCCTCATTCTCCGCAACCTTGTACGAAGGAATTTCGCCATTGGCGATCTTGGTGAAAATGGTAGCCATATATTAAAGGGAAATATCCAGAATCTTGAATTTCATAACACCAGAAGGGACCTTGGCATCCACTGTCTCCCCCACCTTGTGACCGATAAGGGCCTGGGCGATAGGTGTGGTGGAAGCGAGCTTGCCCTTGCTGAAGTCAGCCTCGGTCTCGCCCACGATGGTGAACTCCATCACTCTCTTCAGAGAGAGGTTCTCCACCTTCACGCGGTTCATTATCTGAACCTTCTCGGTGCCTATCTGGGACTCGTCGATGACCTTGGCGTTCGCCACGAGGTTCTTGAGCTTAGCAATCTTGACTTCGAGCAGGCCCTGGGCCTCTCTGGCCGCGTCATATTCGGCGTTCTCGGAGAGATCGCCCTTCTCGCGCGCTTCTGCAATCGCTGCTGAAATGACCGGACGCTGTGCAAGCGCGTCTGCGAGCTCCTTCTTGAGTTTTTCCAGACCGTCAGCGGTCATATAATGTACTTCTGCCATAACAAATGCAATAAAAATAACTGGCAATCTCTTTTAAGGGAGTCTTACCAATTAACCTTAACTAATAACTAAAAAATTAGGAGTCCTGTCTGTATGACAGAACCCTTCGTCGGGGCAAATATATGAATTATTTTTGACAGAGAGAAAATATAAAATTAATTTTGTGCGCTCTATTATATGACGGACATTCAGACACAGACTCAATTCCCCCTCGGGTCGTGGAACGGGCAGCACACTCCGTTCTACTGCTATGACCTCCGGTTGCTTGCCGAAACGCTCGCGCAAGCCACCCGTTGCGCCTCGAAACATCCGGGGTTCAAGCTCCACTACGCCATAAAGGCCAACTTCAACCCGCGCATTCTCAGCACCATAGCCGCAAGCGGAATGGGAGCGGACTGCGTAAGCGGAGGCGAAATCGCGGCGGCTCTGCGTTCGGGCTTCCGCCCGATGGACATCTTTTTCGCCGGCGTGGGCAAGCGCGACGACGAGATAGAGTTTGCCCTGCGCAGCGGCATCGGCCGCTTCAATGTCGAGTCTTTCGAGGAACTTTCAGTCATAGAAGAGATTGCTTCAAGGCTGGATGTCACCGCTCCGGTGAGTTTCCGCGTTAATCCGGATGTCGGGGCCCACACCCTGGCGGGAATCACCACGGGCCTTGCCGAAAACAAGTTCGGAATCGAATGGGAACGAATCCCTGAAGCCATACGCAAAGCCCAGGGTATGAAGCATATAAATTATCTGGGACTTCATTTCCATATAGGTTCCCAGATCCTGGATATGTCCGATTTCGAATCCCTCTGCAAGCGCTATGAAGTAATCGCGCAGGCTCTTGAAGATGAGGGACTTCCGCTTGGGGACGTAAATGTCGGGGGCGGCCTCGGGATAGATTACGCCCATCCTGTCGAGCATCCGATAGCTGATTTCGAAAGCTATTTCGGGACCTACGCGAAGCATCTCAAGCTCCGCGCCGCCCAGACGGTTCATTTCGAGCTCGGGCGCAGCATCGTGGGGCCGTGCGGCACGCTCATTTCCCGCGTGCTCTACGTCAAGCAGGGCCACAGCCGCGAGTTCGCCATCATAGACGGCAGTATGACCGAACTCATCCGCCCGGCCCTCTATCACGCGAAGCAGCAGATAGAGAATCTCTCTTCAGACGAGGCGCCGCAAGTCTATGACGTCGTGGGACCGGTCTGCGAAAGTTCAGACGTTTTCGGGAAAGATGTTAAATTAAACCGCTGTCACAGAGGTGATTTCATCGCAGTGAGAAGTTCGGGGGCCTACGGGGAATCGATGGCTTCCTGCTATAACTGCCATCCTCTGCCGCCAGCAGTATTTATAAATGAATAAATTATGGTAGCAGCTATTGTCGGTGCAAGCGGCGCAGTGGGACAGGAGTTCCTGCGCGTACTCGAGGAAAGGAATTTCCCGGTAGATGAAATGAGACTTTTCGGTTCCGCGCGAAGTGCGGGCCGCACATATACTTTCCGCGGCAAGCCGCTCACAGTCAAGGAGCTGCAGCACAATGACGATTTCAAGGGCGTGGACATCGCCTTCACTTCAGCCGGCGCGGGAGTATCCCGCGAGTTCGCTGAGACGATAACGAAGTTCGGCGCCATAATGATAGACAATTCGAGCGCATTCCGTATGGATGAGGATGTGCCTCTCGTGGTGCCTGAGGCCAATCCTGAGGATGCCCTGACGCGTCCGCGCGGCATCATCGCAAATCCTAACTGCACGACCATACAGATGGTGGTCGCCCTTATGGCGATAGAGAAAATCTCGCACATCCGCCGCGTGCACGTGTCCACTTATCAGGCGGCCAGCGGTGCCGGCGCACAGGCTATGGCGGAGCTCGAGCAGCAGTACCGCCAGGTACTCGCAGGCGAGGAGGTGAAGGTCGAGAAATTCCCGTACCAGCTCGCGTATAATCTTATCCCTCAGATAGATGTATTCACCGATAACGGTTACACGAAGGAAGAGATGAAGATGTTCAATGAAACCCGCAAGATTATGCACAGCGATGTCCGCGTGAGCGCCACCTGCGTGAGGGTTCCCGCCCTGCGCAGCCATTCGGAGAGCATCTGGGTGGAGACCGAGCAGCCGGTGAGCGTGGAGCAGGCCCGCGAGGCGTTTGCGTCCGCTCCGGGACTCGTCCTGATGGACAATCCTGCCGAGAAGGAGTATCCTATGCCGCTGTACCTTGCAGGCAAGGACCCGGTCTATGTCGGCCGCATCCGCAAGGACCTGAGCGATGAGTTCGGCCTGACGTTCTGGATCGTAGGCGACCAGATCCGCAAGGGCGCGGCCCTGAACGCGGTTCAGATCGCTGAGTATCTCATCTCTCGCAATCCTGCCTGTCTTTAATCAGCTGAGCCTTAAGATCTTCCAGAGAATCAAACCGGCGTTCGTCTCGGATTTTCCTTGTAAATGAGAGGCGGATGTCCAGACCGTAGATTTGCTCGTCGAAATCGAAGATGTTCGTCTCGATAGTGCGGGCAGAAGTCGAGGAAACCGTTGGCCGGAGGCCGATATTGCACATTCCGCGGAAATGCCCTCCGAGCGTCTCGACGCCGACTGCGTACACTCCGTTGCCCGGCAGGAGCTTGAGCGGCTCGTAGAGTTGCATATTCGCCGTCGGGAAACCGATGGTGCGCCCGAGACGGTTGCCCGCGACGACCACTCCGTGCAGCGTATACTCCCTCCCGAGCATCTTCGCCGCGTCATCCACGCGGCCTTCGGCCAATGCCGTTCTGATGCTTGTGGAGGATACTTTCACTTCCTCCCCGCCGAAGCGCTCCACTATCCGGCAGTCCAGGCCGAGGCTATCCGCGAGGCTTGAAATTTCGGCCGGACCGCAATGGTCCGAACCGAGACGGTTGTCATAGCCCACTACCAGCGCGGTGCCGCCAAGCCTTTCCTTTACCACGTCCCTCAGATATTCTTCAGCGGTCAGACGGCTGAATTCTCTGGAGAAATCCAGCACTTCTATTCTGTCAACTCCCAGAGAATGAAGGATTTCCTTCTTCTCCTGAAGGGAAGTGAGAAGTCTGAGTTCACGTGCTCCGTCCTGAAGGACGGTTCGTGGATGGGGCCAGAATGTCACGACAACACTTGCCTCGCCGCGGCTTCGCGCAAGCGAGACAAGTGTATCTATGACTCTCCGGTGGCCCAGATGGACACCGTCGAAAAATCCGGTAGCGATTACAGCCATTTCACGAGAGGGAAGTCCTGACGGTGAGGGAGAAGGCTGTTCTTAGGGTAGATTCTGGTGGCTACCTGATACATACCCTGTCTTTCCGGCAGGATGGATGCGTGGAAATGTGCAGTGCCGTCCTTTGCCTCCACGAGTCCGAGCTCGATGCTCTCGCTGATGTGCTGTTTGCCCTTGTTGTCGGTAGTCACGAAGAGCATCTCCACTCCGATCTCCTCAGGCTTCATATCGCCGAGGTTCAGCACGAGGTCGGCCTTGAG
>CAVCSJ010000136.1:3232-4709 GCA_963604895.1 bacterium | reverse complement strand
AAAATCTTGGTAAGCCAGAAGTAGCCGAGGATGAAACCTACCACACCGATGATGATGCCGACCTTGGCCATATCCTTGGTCTGAACCAGACCTGTGGAGCAGGCGATGGCATTCGGAGGAGTGGAGATAGGGAAGAGCATCGCAATGGATGCGCAGACTGCCACGAAGATAATCATCGCGTGAGTACCGCCGAGAGCTACGAATGCAGCGTTGTTTGCGGCTGCTGGATCAGCCATACCCATAGCTACCACGATAAGGATAGGAATAACGAGGGCCGCGGTTGCGGAGTTGCTGATGAAGTTGCTGAGGAAGTAGGTGACGAAACCTGCTACGATGATGACGAGTACGACGGACATCGAACCGAACGGAATGGCCTCGATGAGAACCTTCGCAAGGCCTGTGCCCTGAAGGTCGGTACCGAGTGCAAAGCCTCCGGCGACGAGCCAGAGTACGCTCCAGTTGATTTCTTTGATGTCTTCCTTGCCGAAGATGCCTGTGCAGGTGAATACTGCGAGAGGAATCAGGGCGACGATATTGGAGTTGATTCCGGTCAGCTGCTCTGTAGCCCAGAGGAGGATGGTGAGACCGAAAGTGATCCATACGGTGTAGGTCTTCCAGTCTTTTTCTCTCTTGTTCTCAGGAATCTCAAGGACGAGCTTGTCGGTCTTGAACGGGAAGAAGAGCAGAAGCAGGAACCAGGCGAAGAGAATCATAATGATCACGAAAGGAATCATTCTGATGGCCCACTCTGCGAAGCCCACTTCCATACCGGCCTGGCTGAGGAACTTGACTGCAGTGGCGTTAGGAGGGGTTCCGATAGGGGTACCCATACCGCCGAGGTTGGCTGCGATAGGAATGGACAGCGCGAGACCGATCTTTCCCTTGTCGTCATTAGGCAGGACTGCAAGTACAGGAGCGAGGAATGCAAGCATCATAGCGGCGGTGGCGGTGTTGCTCATAAACATCGAGAATACGCTGATGACTACGAGGAAACCGAGGAGCACCATCTTAGGCTTGGTTCCGAAAGGCTTCAGGAGCACGCGTGCGAGAGTGACATCCAGACCATACTTGGTGGCCATTATCGCGAGGACGAAACCACCGAGGAACAGCATTACCACAGGATCGGCGAAAGCCGCCATAATGTCCTTGTAAGGAACCAGGGTTCCGTACTCAGGTTTGCAGAGGAAGCCGAGTCCCTTGTTCGAAACGGTTAGCAGGGAGATGACGATGATGAGTACTGAGGTGGTCCAGTTAGGAATGACCTCGAACATCCACATCAGGGCGGCGAAAACGAAGATAGCGATCACTCGCTGCTGAGAAACTGTGAGTGCGTCAATGCCGAAGAAGCTCGTAGGAACGGCCCAGAGAAAGGCTGTGATGAGCAGAATAATCGGCAGAATCACGCAGAATTTCACGTTCAGTTTTTTTGTTGCCATTATAAAATTTGATTAGAATTAATCGGTTTATAACAAAATGT
>CAVCSJ010000136.1:0-2416 GCA_963604895.1 bacterium | reverse complement strand
GGGTCCGGTGCAGGGTCAGGGTCTTCGCCCGGAGTGACCGTTCCGCCATCCTCCCAGGCGGCAATCTCACCGGAAAGGCTGAAACGCACGCCATCGGCGAGCACCTCAGCTTCAATCTTATAAGAATAACCTGGTTTCATAGTGACTTCCGTGAAATCCTTCACGACAGAACCGCCGGAAGCAGTGCTGATGCCCACGCCGAAAGCAATAGTCTGAGGCACAACGATGGCGCGGTACTTCACTCCCCTGCTGACTTCCTCCATAATTATATCCTTAAACCCTGCGCTCTCATCTGCCACGAATTCAGTCCCGTCCTCAGACAGAATGCATTTATAAAGCAGTCCCTTCAGCGTAATCGCGTCAATGGAAATCCCCGCCTCATTCTTCACGTTCATCACGACCTGCGAAAGCTGATGACGGAAAGCCATAGTGACCGCAGTCTCCTGAGGCTTTACGGAAGACTTCGTCGCCAGCATCAGGTCATAAGCCCCGGCACCGCCTCTCTGATCGCTTCCCACTTCGAAAGATTGAGGGAAACCGCTCTCGGCATAGGGATAGTAAGCGCTGAGACTGCTGCTCTCGCCACCGTCGTCATACCATTTCAACTCGCCTGAGAAAACCCCGCCAGAATAGCTCAGAAGCGCATTTTCAGCATAAGTCGAGCCGTCCGCGCGGGTCACGGTCAGACCGATGCGGTCGCCCTCTTCGAAATTCACCTCCGTGGCGCGCGTGATGAGCGGGTCAATGCTAAGCACGGGTGCTTCGCTCAAGCCCAGAGGCTGCTTGTCGCAGGAAATCATAAGTGGCGCAGCCAATGCGGACACGATGGCCACAGCCAATGTTATCTTTTTCATATACCGTTAATTATCAAAATGTTATCCCTAAACTGAAGCGGGTTTCCCAACGAGTGGAACCCGTAATGGTCTCAAGACCGAAGGCCTTGCGGCCAAGGCCTGAAGCCTCCATATATATGCCCTTCGGGAAGGTGTATCTGACGGTCAAGCCCCCGTCCAGACGGCCGCAGGTGCGGTATTCCATATCCCAGGCGTAATAATCCTCCAGACGTTGCATCGAAGTCTGCACGCCGGAAGTTTCACTCACGGAAGAGGAGCTCTCCTTCACGTTTCCGTCCGCCCATCTGAGCAGGGCACTCCACTGCCATCTTCCGGCGCGAAGCACCGGTTCAGCCACAACGCTCCACTCCACAAGTTTCTGAGTCACTGTGAACGGATACATCTGAGAGGCCTTGGATTTCACGCGGGAACGATCCCAGCGCATTCTGAAATCGAAACGGTCGGAAACGTATTCATACTCGTCGAAAAGAGTGAACTTCTTCTGTGTAAGTATCCGGTTCTGACCATATTCCACAACGGTGGACACACCGTTTTCCGTCACCTTGTCAAGTACAGTCTCATAATTTTTAGTCCATTCGAAAGTAACTCCAGCACGGTCATAAGCCAGTCCGGAGCCTGATTCAGTACGGGATGAAGCCAGGACTTCGAAGATATTCGAAGGACTGCGGTACCAGATGGACTGCTTCTCGCCGACGGACGTGAACGAATGGAGATATGAATATTGGACGAAGTCCTCTTCATCAGATAGCTGCAGAGCCACGCCGTGCACGCTGCGCTTGACCGGGAAGCCGTTGATTCCCGCCTCGTCGAGATGCACTCCGCTGCCGCTCCAGACCTCGTTGCGGCCATAGTACAATCCCTTGTCAAGGAAGGCGTAATAGCTTGACTCTCCGGTACCTACCTGCTCCGCGCTTATGGTTTCGCTGTCCTTGCGGAAGATATAGTTAAGCCCGACCGACTGTCCGGTCCCGGCGAAGATGTACTGGACGCCCGGAGCGACGGTCATATCCAGGCGGTAGTTCGTATGGCGGAGGTCCTTGCGCTTGGAAATGTTCGAGGCGCGGTAATCCATCTTCGCCCCTATTCTCCAGGTATCGGAAAGGTCCACGCTGATGCCGCCGTCGAAGGCATAGCTCTGAAGGCTTTTGCGGCCAGGAGTAAATTCCAGGATATCAACGGGATAGAGTCCCGGAGTGATGAACATCGAACCGCACATATCCCGGCCTTCCTCCTGATGGAAGGAGAAGCTGCCTATCATCGAGAATTTCTCGAGATGCTTTATGGTCGAGGCCTGAGCGCCGGCATTCCAGGAGGAAACGGCCTCATTGCTGCGGCGGAAATCCCCGCTCTCGGCCCCGCCGAAAAGTTCGGCGAAGGAGATGGATTCGGCATCCTCGCGAAGGCCGGTCACATTGTAGCCGTCATTCCAGAGATTGTGTCTGAATACCTTTTCATAAGTGGTCTGAGCCTCAAGCGACAGGGCTGTCGCGAGCGACAGCGTCAAAAAGGTGAAGACCCTATTTATGCAGACTTTGAGTTTCGCGTTCATAGAAATCATCACT
>CAVCSJ010000135.1:0-4731 GCA_963604895.1 bacterium | reverse complement strand
ATCATCATCACTGATGCCGTGGAGAAACTGTATGAGAAGGGAGAACTGGACAAAATCAATATGTATGATTACAAGGTACTTCCGGAAGGCATCGCCTGCTATGACAACTACGACGGTATGGCTCTGGCCATCATCGGAGTGGAGAACCTTACGATTCGTGCCAAAAATGAAGAAGACGGTGCCGCAATATATTCAAGACCAAGATATTCCGACGTTCTGAAATTTTTGTACTGCGAATCCGTAAGTCTGGAGCACCTTTCGCTGGGACACACTGACGAAGGATATTGCGAGGACGGAGTGCTCGGTCTGATCGAATGTACGGATGTGACTGTAGATCACTGCGACCTGTTCGGCTGCGGCACTGAAGGAATCATCGCCACCAACTGCAATGTCCTCTGGGTGATGGGTTCTGTCATCCGCGACTGCTCATACTACACAATGCATATCAACGAGTGCACCGATGTTCATTTCGACTATTGCGAATTCCTGGACAACAGGGAGTTCGAACAGATTAACGTATATGACAGCGACAATGTCACTTTCAGCAATTGCAAGATTTACGACAACCAGGGAATGCTGTTCAATATAAACTCCCCTGTCACTATGACGGACTGTACCATCGACCATAACGGTGACCTTGGTTCATTGGACAACATCACTATGCAGAACGTGACCATAGACCATTCCATTAACGCAGAATAGCGCTTGGTTGCAATAAAAAACGGAGGGCCGTGTAAGCGGTCCTCCGTTTTTTTTGCCCAAGATATATCGCAGCGCTCACCTGCGGTACAGCAGAGAGCTGTCGCCGTAGCTGAGGAAACGGAAATCGTGCGAGAGGGCGTAGTCGTAGATGGTGTGCCAGTCGCCGCCGACAAAGGCGGAAATGAGCAGTATCAGCGTGCTCTCAGGCTGGTGGAAGTTCGTGACCATCAGTTCCGTAAGGCGGAATCTGAAGCCCGGAACGATGATGATGCGCGTGCCGACCTTGATGCTTTCGAGCCCGTTCTTCTCGAGGTAATCGATGATTGCGCCGAGAGCCTCCGCGGTGCTGTAGGAATACTCGCGGTCATAGGGTGCCCATTGGGCGACGTCCGAAGGCGCGCCCGTCTCGATAATGCTCACGCCGACGTAGTAGAGCGATTCGAGCGTGCGGACGGAGGTCGTGCCGACGGCGATCAGCGGGCGGTGATTTTCAGGGCTTTCGAGGTTGTCGCGAAGCGTACGTAAGAGCTTGATGCTCACGGAGAAAGGCTCGCGATGCATCGGGTGCTCGGCGACGTCTGAGGACTTGACCGGCAGGAACGTGCCGGCGCCCACGTGCAGGCAGACGTTCTCGATGTCTATTCCTTTGGCGGCGATCCCGCCAATGACTTCGTCTGTAAAGTGCAGTCCCGCGGTCGGAGCGGCCACGGAGCCGCGGTATTTCGCGTAGAGCGTCTGATATCGCTCAAGGTCAATCGCTTCCGTATCGCGTTTCAGGTACGGCGGAATCGGGACGCTGCCGCAGACTTCGAGCACGCGGGAGAACGGTGCGCAGTCATCCCAGCTGAAGCTGACCACGGCGCTCTCGCCGCTACGCTCCACAAGCTCCGCCTGGAGGTTCATTTCGGCCACGGCAGGGTCTGCCTCCGGGTTACAGAGAGCGATTTTGCCTGATTTCCAGCGCTTTGCGTTGCCTATTATGCAGCGCCAGGAACAGGTGTCCGTAGTCGCGAAAATGGTATTGTACTCCACCGGCTGGACCGGTTCGAGGCAGAAGATTTCGATATGTGCGCCGGATTCCTTCTGGAAATGAAGTCTGGCGGGAACGACTTTCGTGTCGTTGAAGACCATTATGGCATTATCCGGAAGAAGCGTAGGCAACTGTCTGAAAATGAATTCATCCACCTTGCCGTCGCGGTAGCGCAGAAGCTTCGAGGCATCGCGCTGTGCGAGGGGATATTTCGCAATCCGTTCGTCAGGAAGAGGATAATTGTAATCCTCTATATGAATATGAGGTATCATTCGTTCTAAAATTAACTGGGGAGTCATAATCGTCCGTCGGGGCAGGGGGTTAGAACTCTCGTGGGCGACGATTCCGGCTTCCCGTGCGCAAAGGTACATAAAATTCATCAGAGGAGCATATTTCGTGAGATGATTAAGATTCCTGTCGGATTTGCGACTGTCGCGACGATGAAGATTACGGGCTTCATATTGCTTCACCTTTGTTAACTTATGTAAATTACACCCCAACAAAAGTGAATTTTAACCTTTGTAACGGCGAAAATTTAGCTGTTGATTGAGTGGGTTAATTTTGTAAAATAAGTAAAATGAATTCAAGTAATCATAAGATACATATTATTAAAAATCAGCCATTTCTACTATTTAGCTAAAGCTTATCGCGAATTAATCCGACTAACCTGCCGGTATTTTGCCGCCACGAGGCGGAAAATGACAGGAAATTATGATTCAGAAATCAAATAATCAACGAAATAGCATTATTTATCTGAAGTAGATTCTAATATATTCAGCCCTTAGACTCCCCTGTCATATACATCTGTAAATTCACAAAAGCCCTTTGAATTAACAAGTATTTTGATTACATTTGTATAACTTGATTTAGAAGATTTAACCAAGAAAATATGGCCAATCCAGACGACAAGACAGGCGTAAGACTCCAGCAGTTCCTCTCCGCCGAGAACATAACCCAGGCGCAGTTCGCCGACAGCCTCGGCATCACCCGCGCGAGCATCTCGCACATTCTCGCCGGACGCAACAAGCCCGGCTTCGAATTCCTGTCCGGCGTGCTCCTGCATTACCCGAATCTGAGCCTCGAGTGGCTCATAAACGGCAAAGGCAAGATGTACAAGTCCCCCGGCGCCGAGCTTTTCGCTCCTGAGACCGTCGAGAAGCCGACTCCGCAGCAAGCGCCCACGGAATCTCAAGCTCCGTCCGGCCTTGCGGCCAATCCCGTCCCTGACGACGATATTTTCTCAGTGCAAGAGTCCGTCACAGGCGCGGATTCCGTACCCGTCATCGAAAACGGGGGGAATCCGCAATTCTCAGGCGGGTTAAGTTCCCCTGCTGACACCCCTCAAAAGCCTGTAAATCAGCGCAGAATCTCCAAATTGGTCGTATTCTACGACGACGGGACATATAAAGAATTAAACTAGATTTAGTATCTTTGTAGTCGGCGGCGGTCCGGAAGACAGAAAGACCTCGGCAATCGAGCTGAGATTCTGCTCACAGGAGACCTCCGACTGACAGACTATGCTGTACAGATTATTGTTTCGCCCCATAGCATCGCTGCTCGGACCTGAACAGGCCGCGAAGCTGGCGCTGTCGTCCCTTTCCCTGATGGACAAAGGGCCGCTCGGGCGGAGCATCCTCAAACTTCGCTACAGCAAGAACAGCCCCGAAAAACTCTCCGCCGAACTCTTCGGCTTCCGTTTCAAGAATCCCGTGGGAATCGCTGCAGGGATCGACCGCAGCGGCAGGTACTGCGGGTGCCTGAGCGACCTGGGCTTCGGCTTCATTGAAGTCGGTTCCATCACCGCTGACCCTGAAAGCGGCTTTAAAAAGCCGAGAGTCAGCAGGTTAGGTAAGGACAAAGCCATCATCCACCGTTGCGGGGCCCCGAATCCGGGCGTAATGAAAGTCATCGAAAACCTTCAGGAAAACCGCCGCCGTGGAACCATCGTGGCCCTGAGCCTCACGGCTTCGCTGAGCTGCACGAAGGATTCAATGATCATAGATGACTATCGCAGAGCATTTTCGATGTCCTACGACTTCGCGGATATGTTCGTCATAAACCTCTCCGCTCCGAACCAGAACGGCGTTCTGACGATCCAGGACAGCGCTTCGCTCGCTGAAATCGTGGATCCGCTGCTGGACCTGAGAGCCTGCTACGGAGTCTACAAGCCTATACTCATCAAGGTCGCGGTCGACATTCCGTTCGCCCAGCTCGACGAAATCATCGACTGGTGCCGCATCTCCGGCGTGGACGGCATCATCGCCGGCAACAGCCCGAAAGTCAGCCAGAGTCTGCTCTCCCCTGCCCGCAAATTGCTGAGAATCAGCGGCGGAAGCCTGAGCGGACAGCCCATCTTCGACCAGAGTCTCGCGCTCGTCAAGCACATCCACGAGTACACGGACGGCCGTTTCCCGATCATCGGCTGCGGCGGCATTATGAGCCCGGGCCAGGCCCGGTCAATGTTTCTCGCGGGCGCTTCCCTTATACAGCTGTATACCGGACTCGTTTATAACGGTCCGTCCCTGTTGAGAAGAATTCTCAATTATCTTGAAAAATAGTTTACATATTATGACAACTGCAAGCATATGTACGATCGGTGACGAAATCCTCATCGGTCAGATAGTCGATACCAATTCATCGCGCATCGCCGCGGCTCTCAATGCCTTGGGAATCAAGGTAGTAAGGATGCTCTCCATCGCAGATGACACCGATGCCATCATCGGCGGCCTGACGGCCCAGCTGACGGACTGCGACATCGTCATCTGTACGGGCGGCCTTGGGCCGACCAAGGATGACATCACGAAGCCGGCTCTTCTGAGCCTGAGCGGCAGCAGCGAGTGGGTGGAATTCAAGGAGCAGACGGCGGTCAATTACCAGATTCTGCACTCCAGAGGGCTGGATATGCTCCCGAGCAACCGTCAGCAGAGTATGGTTCCGGACCATTGTGACCCTATTCTGAATAAACGCGGTACGGCCCCGATTATGGCCTTCCATTTCGA
>CAVCSJ010000134.1:0-4815 GCA_963604895.1 bacterium | reverse complement strand
CCACGACCTCCGGATTATGAATCCGACGCTCTAACCAGCTGAGCTACCCCGCCATCATAACCCCTGACGGGGCAAGATTTGTTGAGATAGAAGGATTCGAACCCTCACTGACAGAGCCAGAATCTGTAGTGCTACCATTACACCATATCTCAGTGCGTATTTCAAAGCCCCAAAAGTTTGGGAGTGCAAATTTATAACACTTTTGGAAATAAACCAAAATTATTGAGAATTTTTTAGCAAATGGCTGTCTCGAAGCTCCTAAGGAGCACAACTAGTTGTGCGACCCAGGGGGTCCGGGGGATACGGCCCCCGGTGAATAGACGAGTGCTGCTGCGAAGCGTCAGCGAAGCAGTAGCGCTACGGCCCAGACTTCGCAACCCTCGCGGCGGCCGACGAAACCGAGTTTCTCGGTTGTGGTGGCTTTCACGCTGACACGCTCAGTGTCAATTCCCAGGACAGAAGCAAGCGTAGAGCGCATCGCAGGGACGTATTGGCCGATTTTCGGCCGCTGAAGAGCGATGGTGATGTCGACATTGGCCACTTGCCAGCCGCGCCCTGAAATCATATCACGCACGCGCGAGAGCAGGATCTTCGAATCGATGCCCGCGAACTCGTCGGACGTGTCCGGAAAATGCTTTCCGATGTCGCCGAGCGCGAGAGCTCCGAGCATCGCGTCGCACAGCGCGTGGATTGCCACATCGCCGTCCGAGTGTGCCACGAAGCCTTCCTCAGCGTTCTCGATGCGCACTCCGCACAACCACATTGGCAGCCCTGCTGCCAATGCGTGTACGTCGTAGCCTTGTCCTATGCGTATGTCGTTTATTCCCATTCGATGGTTGCAGGCGGTTTCGAGGAGACGTCGTAGACTACGCGGTTCACTCCGCGAACCTTGTTTATGATCGCGTTGGAGATTTCAGCGAGGAAATCGTACGGCAGATGCACCCAGTCGGCGGTCATCGCGTCGGTCGAAATAACTGCACGCAGAGCCACGGTGCTCTCATAGGTCCTCTCGTCGCCCATTACACCCACGCTCTTCACCGGCAGAAGAATCACTCCGGCCTGCCAGATGGCATCGTAAAGCGTGCGGGCCTCTATGGACGGATCCGAAGCGGAACGGACTGCTGTCGCACCCGGCCCCGCGAGTTCCTTTATGGCCTCAGGATGCTCGGCTAAAACATAGGAACGCAGACCGCGGATGAAAATGTCGTCAGCCTCGCGCAGCACGGCGAGTTTCTCTTCGGTGATGTCGCCGAGAATGCGGATTGCAAGAGACGGGCCCGGGAAAGGATGGCGGCCGATGAGCTCGTCCTTGATGCCGAGCGCGCGGCCCACGCGGCGAACCTCATCCTTGAAGAGCATACGCAGCGGCTCTATAATCTTGAGATTCATCTCCTTAGGCAGACCGCCCACGTTGTGGTGGGACTTGATCGTCGACGAAGGACCGTTCACGGAAGCGGACTCGATGACGTCAGGGTAGATAGTGCCCTGGGCCAGCCAGCGCGCACCCTCGATGCCCTTCGCGTACTTGTCGAAGGTCTCGACGAAGAGGCGGCCGATAATCTTGCGCTTCTTCTCAGGCTCGGTCACGCCTGCGAGCTCGGACAGGAACGCGGCCGATGCGTCAGCTCCTATCACATTGAGTCCCATATCTTTATACGAAGCGAGCACGTCCTCGTACTCATTCTTGCGAAGCAGTCCGTTGTTCACGAAGATGCAGGTCAGGCGCTCGCCGATGGCCTTGTGAAGCAGCACGCCGGCTACGGTCGAATCCACTCCGCCGCTCAGGCCGAGAATCACCTTGTCGTCACCCACCTTTGCGCGGATGTCAGCAATCGTCGTCTCGATGAACGACGCCGGAGTCCAGTCACCCTTGCAGCCGCAGACACCGAACACGAAATTGGCGAGCATCCGCGAGCCTTCCGTCGTGTGGAAAACCTCCGGGTGGAACTGCACGGCGTAGGTCTTCTCGCCTTCGATGCGGTACGCGGCGTTCACCACGTCTGCGGTCGAAGCTATGACCACGCCGCCTTGCGGCAGGCGTGCAATACTGTCCCCGTGTGACATCCACACCTGTGAGTGCTCGGGAACGCCTTTAAGCAGCGGGCAGTCCTTTTCGACCACCTGAAGCATTGCGCGGCCGTATTCGCGGGCCAGCGACGCGTTAACCTCGCCGCCGCCGGAATATGCCAGATACTGGGCGCCGTAGCAGATGCCCAGAAGCGGGAAATGTCCCTTGATGGCGCTCAGGTCAGGATGCGGGGCCTTTTCGTCGCGCACCGAGAACGGGCTGCCGGACAGAATCACGCCCTTCACGCTGCCGTCAAGGGCCGGAATCTTGTTATAAGGGTAGATTTCGCAATATACATTCAGCTCCCTGAGCCTCCGCCCTATGAGCTGAGTGACCTGGGAGCCGAAATCGAGTATTATGATTTTTTCCATCTGATCTGATTAGTCCTCTCTTCTGGAGTAGTTAGGAGTTTCCTTGGTGATGGTGACATCGTGAGGATGGTTCTCGATGACGCCGTTGGAAGTGATGCGGACGAATTTCGCATTCTTCTTCAGGTGCTCGATGTCAGGAGCGCCGCAGTAGCCCATACCCGAGCGGAGACCTCCGACGAGCTGATAGACAGTTTCCTGGAGAGTTCCCTTGTAAGGAACGCGGCCTACGATACCTTCCGGAACGAGCTTGCTGGTATTGGCCACGCCCTCCTGGAAATAACGGTCGGAGGAGCCTGCGCGCATAGCGTCGATGGAACCCATTCCTCTGTAACTCTTGAACTTACGGCCGTTGTAGATAATGGTCTCGCCTGGAGCCTCCTCGGTGCCGGCGAAGAGTGAACCGCACATTACGGTGTCACCTCCGGCCGCGAGAGCCTTGACCATATCGCCCGAGTAGCGCAGACCGCCGTCGGCAATCACAGGAACTCCGGCAGGGCCGGCTATGCTGGCGGCGTCGAAGATGGCAGTGAGCTGAGGCACACCTACGCCTGCCACGATACGGGTGGTGCAGATGGAGCCCGGACCGATGCCGACCTTGAGACCGTCGGCGCCTGCATCGATGAGGTAGCGGGCTGCGTCAGCGGTCGCGATGTTTCCGATGACCACGTCAAGACCGGGATAAGTGGCCTTGATGAGCTTCATAAGGTCTACGACTCTCTTGCTGTGACCGTGTGCGGAATCCAGAACCACTGCATCCACACCCTCGTTCACGAGAGCGGTGACTCTTTCGAGAGCATTCTCGGTGACGCCGATGCCGGCAGCCACGCGCAGGCGGCCCTGAGAGTCCTTGCAGGCGTTAGGGTGGTTCTGCTCACGGAAGAAATCCTTATATGTAACCAGGCCCACGAGATGGCCTTCCCTGTCCACTACAGGAATCTTCTCGATCTTATGGGTGAGAAGAATTTCGAGTGTTTTTTCTCTGGAGAACTCAGTGTCTCTGATAGTTATGAGATTCTCGGCAGTCATTACGGCTGAAATCGGCTTCTGGAAATTCTCCTGGAAACGCAGGTCGCGGTTCGTGACGATACCCACGAGCTTGTTCTGACCGTCCACTACAGGAATACCGCCGATACGCAGATCGGCCATCATTCTCAGAGCGTCCGCGACGGTCTTGTCCGGACCGATGGTGGCAGGATCGTGGATCATACCATTCTCGGCGCGCTTCACCTGGCGGACCTGTGCGGCCTGCGCGGCGATGGACATATTCTTGTGGATAACGCCGATTCCGCCTTCGCGGGCCAGGGCGATGGCCATAGGAGCCTCAGTGACAGTATCCATCGCAGCGGACACTATCGGTATGTTGAGGGTGATGTTTCTGGAGAAACGGCTCTTCAGATTGATTTCGCGGGGCAGCACCTCGGAGTATGCCGGAACGAGCAATACATCGTCGAAAGTGAGTCCCTCTTGAGTGACTTTGGAATCGAGAAAAGACATAATACGGATTTTTTGACGTGCAAAGTTACGAAATATCTCCTTTATTATTCCGTCCCTTTGAAAAAAACCTTGGAGTTGCGGGAGATTATGCATAATTTTGCTTTTCTAGGAATAAAAGAATCTGAAAAATGGGAATGTTCAACTGGTTCGGCGAGCAGGATCACAAGGTATTCGATTACAAGCCGAGATATTACGATAAGGATAAAGAGGAACTGAAGCAGAAATTCGGTACCGTGGACGGTTCTCAGAACAAGGACACATACGTACCGGGCTCATACATAAAGGGTTCCCTGCGTGACGGCAACTATTGCCGCCGCCGCACCAGCGCCAGCAAGGCCCAGAACATCATCGGTCTGATAGGCCTGCTTCTGGTAGTGATAGTCCTCATCTACATCGCCAAATTCTACTCGCTCCTGTAATGCCGAGACTGCAGATTCTTCCCGGCAACATTGCCGATATGATAGCTGCCGGAGAGGTCGTCCAGAGACCTGCGTCGGTGGTTAAGGAATTGATGGAGAACGCCGTGGACGCAGGCGCGAGCGAAGTCACAGTCGTCATCACCGATGCCGGCCGTACGCTCATCCAGGTCATCGACAACGGCTGCGGAATGTCTCCGGACGATGCCGTTCTCTGCTTCGAGCGTCACGCGACCTCGAAAATCGCCTCCGCCGAAGACCTCGCCGCCATCAGCACCTACGGCTTCCGCGGAGAGGCCCTCGCGTCCATCGCCGCCGTCGCCGAGGTCTGCCTGAAAACCCGCCGCGAAGAGGACGAAACCGGCACCGAAGTCATTATGCAGGCGTCCGAACTCAAGTCCCGCACGGAGTGCGCAGCCCCGAAGGGCTGCAATTTCGCGGTCAGAAATCTCTTCTATAACGTCCC
>CAVCSJ010000133.1:0-4932 GCA_963604895.1 bacterium | reverse complement strand
GAGCCGGCAACAGAGCCTGAGCCAGAGCCGGAAGCGGAGCGCGAGCCATACCCAGCCTTAGCGACCTTAGCGCGTCCGATCTCAAGCATCCCTTCGGAAAGGTCCACCCCGACCACGGAAGAGCCCGGAACGAGTTCCGACGCTATCGACAGAGCGAAATCCGCCGTCCCCGTCGCGACATCCAGCACCTTCATAACCCGCTGCTCATCAGCGATATGGCGCACAGCGCGGCGCCTCCAGGCGCGATCCGACCCGAAAGAAGACAGATGATTGAACGCATCATAATTATGCGCAATGTCATCGAACAGACTGCGTATCTTTTCCTTGTTTGGCATCTCCCCTACTTCTCCTCATCAGGCTTCCCTACGCGTAACTTCCTCTCCACCAGCGTAGTGATATCCTCCAGAATCTGGTCGGTACGCCCGATGAGCGTCATCACCACCAGGACTCCCGAACGGATCTCGATACACATCACCCTCATCGGCGAATCATCCTCGCAGAGAGCCTCGAACCCGTAAGCCTTGCGGTTCTGGAACGGCCAGACAGTCAGCGGATCCATATCCTCCGGATCATCGTCGTCAAAACCCACGACCTCCACATAATTCGCCATAGCCTCATCCTGAGCCGTAGTCTCGGGCGGCATAGCCCCGACGCAGATATCTATCTCAGCGTCATCGGTCTGCAGACGGTCATTGGCCAGATAAGCCTCGAAATGAGCCACTCCGTCATCGATAGTCTCCAGCTTGCTCTTCCAAGCCTCCGGGAGTTCCAGTTTTATCTTATACATAACTTAAAAATTATATATAGGTTAGAATTATTCTACGTATAACAGCAAGCCCTTAAGGTATTCACCTTCAGGATGATATATATTCACGGCGTGGTCGGCCGGCTGATTCAGCCTGTCGAGGATGCGGACCTTGCGCCCGGTCTGCGCAGCCGCGGAAAATACCGCCATCGCGAACGCCTCCTTGTCCACCACCTGCGAGCAGGAATAGGTAAAAACGAGCCCGCCCGGCGCCACCGCAGCAATCGCGCTGGCATTCAGCCGCTGATACGCCCTCAGAGCATTCTTCAGCACCCCGCGATGCTTCGCGAAAGCCGGCGGATCCACGATAATCAGATCGTAACGTCCTTTCGGACAATTCTTTAAATACTCTATCGCATCCGCGCAGTGTCCCTCGTGCCGCGAAGCGTCGAAGCCGTTCAGCGCGACATTCCGCTCCAGCATATCCATCGCCCGCGCGCTGCTGTCCACCGAATCCACTCTCTCGGCGCCTGCGGCCAATGCGTAAATGGAGAATCCTCCGGTGTAGCAGAAAAGGTTCAGCACTCTGCGGCCGGGGCTGACGCGCCCGACCAATGCACGGTTCTCCCTCTGGTCGAGGAAAAATCCGGTCTTCTGGCCTCTGGTCCAGTCCACAATAAAGCGGTGACCGTTCTCCATAACGGTCTGTTCATCATCCGTAAAGCCCTCTGCCTTATAAAGATAGCCATCTACAAGGTCGAGCCCGGCCTTGAACGGGGCGGTACCTGAACTCTTGTCATACACGGCTTTCAAAGCCTCCCCGAATACGGTCTGAAGGGCGGCGCATATCTGCTTGCGGGCGCGGAACATTCCGGCGGAATGGGCCTGCATAACGCAGACACCGTCATACCAGTCGATTATAAGGCCCGGGAGATTGTCCCCTTCACCGTGAACCAGACGGAAACAGTTCGTCTGCCCGGAAGGAAGGCCCACGGAGCGGCGTACCGCCGCGGCCTTGGAGAGCATCTGCTCGAAATAGTCAGGACTGAGGGCCGAACGGTCGAAGGACAATACCCTCACCGCGATGGAGCCCACCTGATAATGTCCCACTGCAAGAAATTCACCTTCAGCGGAATACAGTTCCACAAGGTCTCCTTCCGCGGGATTTCCGACTACCTGCGCCACTGCTCCTGAGAATACCCAGGGATGAAAGCGCTTCAGGGACTCGTCCCTGCCTTTTTTCAGATATATCTTGGTCATTATTGACTAATTTTCAGATGGTTTTGTGGCTGCTGCAGGAGCCGGAGAGCCGGCGCTCTCCCCCGCCGTCCCCTTGCGGCGTCTCTTGTGGCGGTGACGCTTGCGCTTTGAGGCGGATGAAGCCTGTGAGCCTTCAGTTTTAGGGGCCGCAGCCTGCTTCGATGCATTCTGGCCCGACTGGTTCTGGCCGGAAGGGTTCTGGCCGGAAGGGTTCTGGCCCTTCTTCTTTCGATGATGCTTGCCCGCACGGTGGCGTGACTTGCCGGAAGCATTTTTCGGCTTGGAGGCAGGATTGGACGCGTCAGCGGCCGGCTTGCTGCCGGACTTCTTTTTTGCGGGATTGGACGCGTCAGCGGCCGCCTGCTGAGGATTAATCTGCTCCGGCGTGAGCGGATGCTTTTTCGCGCGCTTGAGGCGGAAGTACATCTCGCGGCACACCCAAGCGTCGGTCGCGGCGTACTTGCACTGCGGTTCGGAGAGGATTTCGGCCTCCCAGTTCGACAGCTGCTGGGTTTTGGAGATGCGCACGCCGAGGATGATGGCGCTCATTTTCTTCACGCTCTTGTCGCGGATGCCGTACTCCCAGACCATTTTCTGCAGGTCCACGAAGCCGTGCGCCTCGAAATTCTGGATTTTCTGCAGACCTCGCACGTCGTCGCCTACGGCAGCGCCGATTTTCAGGATGTCGGGATTCGCGAGGATGTCGCAGAGGGCCTGCGGGATGCCGAGATGCATCAGACGGAAGAGGAAGGCCTTGCCGGGGCCGGAGAGCTGCAGGAGGGCTACCGGATGATGGGGCTGGTCAGGCGAGAAGACGGGACGGGTTTCGGTGTCGAAGCCCAGCACCTTCTGACGTCTGAGAAAGGAGACGGCCTTCTTAAATGCCTCACCTTCACAGTCTATGACCTGTATTTCTCCCGGGAAAGCCGCGAGTTCATATTTCTCTATCTCTTCCGGAGAAATGCTGATTCTATACATCCTGTACCTTTTGTGAATTAACGGTCCTGCGATCTGAAATGTCCGGAACGGCACCGAAAAATCGTGCAATTTCCGTGAATTGACGTCACAAATCCCACAAATTTACGAAAAAAGAGTGTATCTTTGTAGAGTACGCGTTAAAAAGTAAGCCACGTTATTTTTTAGCGATCATTTAACTCCATAAAACACAATCAGTTAATATGCCAAAACTTTCTGATAAAGCCATTCAGATTCCGGCATCGGCAATCCGAAAGCTCACTCCGTTCGCCAATGCCGCGAAACGTGACGGTGTAAAAGTCTACCATCTGAACATCGGTGCTCCGGACATCAAGTCCCCTCAGTCCGCAGTGGATGCGCTCCACAATTTCAAGATGGATTATCTTCCGTATTCCGATTCGGCCGGAACCATCGAACTGCGCAGGGCGATGGTGGAGAAATATTACCGCAAGATCGGCATTGACATCACCACGGACGAGATTCTGGTGAATACCGCAGGCAGCGAGGCTGTGGCCTTCGCAGTGCAGGTCTGCTGCGACCCGGGCGACGAACTCATCGTCATCGAGCCGTACTACACCAACTACTACGCCATCGCATTCGAGAACGGAGTAGTCCTGAAACCTGTCCAGACCGACATCAGAGACGGTTTCAAGGTCCCTTCCATCGAGGCGTTCGAGGCTGTCTGCACACCGCGCACCAAGGCCGTACTGCTCTGCAATCCCGGCAATCCTACCGGCGTGGTCTATTCCCGCGAGGATATGCTTCGGATCGGAGAGTTCTGCCGCAGGCACGACCTGTTCCTGATTTCGGATGAGGTCTACAGGGAGTTCTGCTACTGCGACGAGCCTCATTTCTCGGCTCTGAATATCCCGGGACTTGAGCAGAATGTGATTATGGTAGATTCAGTATCAAAGCGTTACAATCTCTGCGGTGCCCGTATCGGCAGCACCGTTTCGCATAATCGCGAGGTCATCGCCGCCCTCACCAAGCTGGCCCAGGCCCGCCTCTGCCCTCCGGTTCTCGGTCAGGCCGTCACACTCGGCGCCCTGGACGCACCGCAGTCCTATTTCGACCAGACACGCGAGGAATATATCCGCAGGCGCGATTTCACTCTCGCCGCGCTCAACAGAATGGAAGGCGTTTACTCCCCTGTTCCGGGCGGAGCGTTCTACACCTTAGCAGAGCTGCCGGTAGACAGCGCCGAGAGCTTCGCAAGCTGGATGCTGACGGATTTCCGTCTTGATTCACAGACAGTTATGGTCACTCCGGCCGCGTCATTCTACTGCACTCCGGGCAAGGGAATCAATCAGGTGCGCATCGCCTACGTGCTCGAAGTTCCGGAGCTCGAAAAAGCGATGAAAGTTCTCGAAGCCGGACTCAGGGCGTACCGCTCGAGATAAGAGATATGATTGGAAGAAACCCCGCTCCAGGCATCTGGAGCGGGGTTTCTTCCAATCCAATCCTCATCCTCAGGAGAGACCTACCCGGCCGAAGATGTAGTCGACGTTCTTGAAGTAGTAGTCGAGCGTGAAGCAGCTCTCGAGCTCCTCGTTGGTGAGCAGGCCGCAGACTTTCTCGCTGTCCTTGAGAAGAGTCAGATAGTCAAGGCCTTCGGTCCAGGCCTTCATCGCGATAGGCTGAACGGTGTCGTAGGCCTCCTCGCGGGAAAGCCCCTTGCCGATGAGCGCGTTCATCACCCTCTGCGCGAAGATCACGCCCTTCGTCTGGTAGATGTTGTAAATCATTCTCTCCGGGTAAACCACGAGATTGTCGAGTATGCCCATAAAGCGGTTCAGCATATAGTCGAGCAGCTCGGTGGCATCCGGCAGGATGATGCGCTCGGTGGAGGAGTGGGAGATGTCCCTCTCGTGCCAGAGAGCCACGTTCTCGCAGGAAGCGCTCATATAGCCCCTCATCACGCGGGCGCAGCCGCAGATGTTCTCGCTGCTGAT
>CAVCSJ010000132.1:0-5018 GCA_963604895.1 bacterium | reverse complement strand
TGTTTCCAGCTTTTCGGGAGACGGTACTCACTTTTGCTCATACTTCTTCCTCCCATTCGATTTTGATAGTAGCAATATACTTTCCCGGTACTTTCCGCTTCCCGCGTTCAGCAAATTCCTTCGTGAGATGTGGCCCGTCCGAAATGTATAGCCCATCGGGCAGGTATTTCCCGATATGCAGCCACCCTTGTTTCTTGACTTTCATAATCTCTTCGATTTAAGGATTATAACGATAAAGCACGGTCGGCACCGCGAGGAACAAGTAGCAGAAGTTGCCGCTGCCGATATATTCGTGGTCGCCGTCGCAGTACCACGTTCTGCCACTGCTGTAGCGACAACTGCTCCAGACGTTAGGCGAAAACTCACATATAAGGTCTGCACCTTCGATAGTTTTCGCGAGAGTGTCAATTGCGGCTTCTTGGTCGACAATTTCCATTGCCGCGAGTAGGGTCGGGAGATTGAACGAGCCATACTTTTCCGACTTGAACTGCCTGACGTGCTTAGCCGCCGGGCTATCAAGGTCATAGAGTTCCGTTGTGGCCTTTTCTGCCGACATCTGCTTCAAGGCTTCTATTTCTCTCATACTTCTCGCTTCCCGCCGGGGCCCTCTTCCAGCAGAAAGAAACACGCATTCTTTGTATTTTGGATAAATCAGTGCTTTCTGCCCGTTAAGCAGTTCTATTTCGATTCCCTCGATGCATTCAAGTCGGTTCTGACCCTCGCATCCGTCTTTGTAAATAATTCTTGCCATAATTGTTGAAATGTTAATTTGGTTCAGTCAGTCATTATAAGTTTTATACTTTCCGGGTATGCCGTTTCGAAGCCGTCAAAGGCCTCCGGCTGGATGTCGACCTTGCAGTCGTGCAGATAACCGTCACTCCCTTCGATAAGGATTTCCTCAATGCCCGGATGCTCATCAAGGAACTCAAGCAGCGCATCCACTCTCATATCTTGCCCTCCCGAATTTTCCGGTGTAAGTCATCGCGGCGGTCACTGATATGACGAAAACCGCGCTCATCGTTGTAACTTGGCATATACAGCCAGTAGTAGCAGCGAAACGGCTTATCATCAGCCGCATCTTTATCACTGCGTTCGTAGAAGAGCTCGATCGTGATTTCGCCGCAGTGGCCGATGGTTTCGCTCCACTCGACTCTCTCGCCCGGACGGAACTTCGCCATAAATGCCTTGAAGGCTGCTTCGCCTTCGATTAATTTGTCGGTATACATAGGCTCAGATTTTCGATTTTCCGTCTTGCGCACCCTTAACGCTCGCCTTTGCCGGAGGTGTCACCGGGCAGTCGGTCAGGTAGATGTCGCCCTGTTTGCCCGTGACTTTCCATCGGCCCGTCTGGGCACCTGCGCGAAGTACTCCGGCGCAGAATACATTCGGAGCTGTGTGCTTTGTCCGGGGATTGAACGGCTTAGCCATCGGATTGCTGTCCGAGGTGGCGGTAAATGACAGCGTGTTGTCATCAGTATTGACAAAGAACGCAATGTGGGTGCGTGAATCCGTACATAAATCTCGTGCGAGTTCGTTGCTGAACGTCACAAGGCCACGTCCGGCGATGCGGAAAGACTTGCCCCGTATCGTTCTGTTAAACCCTCTCTTGACGGGTGCTATTACTTTAAATGCCATAGATTTTTACTTTTGATTGTTTCTGATGTAGTATTCCAAAAAATATTCAAGCCTGACTGCGGTGTCGAAGCGGATTCCGTCACAATCGGCGGCGCGCCTGACCGAACGGCGTTCCGTGCCCGTAGCATCGGCAATATGAGAGTACGAAAGACCGCTGCGGCGTATGAGCTCCGCCAGACGCGATTTCCTCGCATCCTCGACTGCCCGGAACTGGGCATCTGACAGCGGTCTTCGTTTCTCGTCCATTATAATTCGCCCTTGTAGGCATAATCAGTATATATCTTCTCGATGAGCCGTGAAAGATTCCCGATGTCACCGAGCTTGCAGGCCTGAAGCGCGGCGCGGATGTCACTCCCGTACATCGTTCCGAGTCCTCCTTCATCCTGCAGAACGAGGTATTCGGTGTGAAGCAGGAAGGCGAGCCGCTTATCTTCGCCGGCGCGGAAGTGCTCCCAGATGGTTCTTGCGATGCGCTCCATCGGACGCGTCCTTTTCATTATGCCTTTTGATTTTGTTCTCATTTTGTCTTTGATTTTGATTGTTGATTAATTCGTTCAGTGTTGGTTGAGCTTGAAAGACCAGCATAGCTGCGTCCCTTTCGTGCTCGTTGGTTCTGCCCCTCCACCCGGTGATACGTTCGAATGCTTCAGCGGTCATCTTCGTGAGGTTCTTGCGCGGAGGGATGGCTTCAAATCTTGCGTGTAGGTCGGTAAGGTAGTCCTCCCAAATCGTACAGTCGCGCTTGATGCTCCCGGCTCCCTGAAGCTGTTCGCGTCCGGCGTTCCCGAACCAGTTGCGAAGTCTTGCGTCCTCAAAACGGATAATCACGTTTTTCGGATCGTGGTTCACGAACATCTCGACCGAGCGCATAGCCGTGTGAATCTTCAAGCACTCGATGCTGAGGAACATCTGCGTCTTGGTGTCCCAGACCGCCAGCCCCGTGTGAGTCCCGGTATCGATTCCGATGTAAAGCATTATATCAGCTCTGGCATATCGTCATCGTTGTGTCGTGCAGGTGGCGCGGCCTGATACTGCGGTGTCCGTCTTGCGGTTCGTGTCGGTGCATCTGGAGGCGGAGGCGTGTTGCCGTTGCGGTTCGGATCTGCACCGAATTGGATAGTGTTCGCAAGCACCTCGGTGATGCTTCGCTCTACATTGTCGGAGCCGGTGTAACGGCGTGTGCGGATGCGTCCCTCGATAAGCAGCTCGCGGCCTTTATCGACATACTTCTCGATCAGTTCTGCAACGGGCGACCAAGCGACAATGTTGTGCCACTCCGTCTGTTGGTCATCGCCTGAGCCGTAGGAGGTAGCGAGGGAGAACTGTGCGACCTTGCGGTCATTGATTTCCTGGACGCGGGGTTTCTGTCCCACGCGGCCCTGAAGGAATACCTTGTTTAGTGATATTGACATAATGTTGTCATTTTTTATGTTTCAATTCAATGCCGGACGTGTTTCAGTTGCGCCGGCTCGCAACAAAAGAAGTCAATTCTGCGTCAATGCGTTCGATTGTAATGAGCTTCTTTTCGCCCTCCGTTCAGCGCGGGTCAGCTCGCGGCTTATCATCCTCGCCTGATTTCGGACTTTCAGACTGTTGCCCGCAGAGTCTATCTTGCGAACAAGAGACCGCATTCTTCGCAGTTGCGACTCGGACAGCTCGACCGTCATAGGTTCAGAACCGCGCCGCGAGCGATGAGCGAGTCGAAGTACATCTGCAGCAATTCGCGTTTGGTGGCGTAATCCAGCAACTTGTCCGGCGAAGTGGTGTCTTTGGTCACTTCGTTGATTAAGGCCCCGATTTGCCCGGTTTCTGTGCTTTTGGCGCGGTTGTGGGATTGCGCCGCCTGATGCGCCTTGAGAATAGTGGCTTCAGTTGCGCGGAGCTTACCCTTCCTCACGAGGTGGTCGTACATCATAGCGGCAAAGCCATTGTGCGTAATGTCGAGGCACTTGTGCTCTCGGTAGAAACGCCACTGCTTCATTATCTCGGCGCAGGTTTCCCGTTCGTGGCTTGCGTCATCCGGGGCTTCAAGCAGACGCTCTGCACGCTTCTCGCGCTTGCGATCTTCCTCCAGCTCGCGGATGGCATCCTTACGGTCATCGCTCCAGTAGTAGGTACGGAGCCACACAAGGCAGTTCGCGATCGTGAGACGTACGTCCTTGCCGTATTCGCCCGTGATGCCCGCTTCCAGTGCGATGGATACCTCTCCGAGTGTCATAGTCGGATAGGACTCCAACAGCCGCCGCTCCAGCTCCTTCACCGTGAGGTCGATTTCCGGCTGTACCTGCTTTTCGACAGAGAGCCCCTTCATCGCATATATGCGTTTAACAACTCCGTCAAGAGCATCGGCGCGGTCTTTCGCATCGAGTCGGTTGACCTGTATTCCACCGCGAGCGTTTTTTATTTCATTCGTAGTCATAATCGAAAATTTTAGTAGTTTTCTTCTCCGTCATACGGCGGGAGTTCAAGAAGGTCCTCCGGCTCCGCTTTGGCGTATCTGTCTGCGATGCGCTGAAGGCTTTCGTTTGCCGCCCTCATAGATGCGACCGTGTTCGTTTCTCCGCGTTCATTGGTACGGATGCCGGAAGTCTTGAGGGCTTTCGCCTTTTCTTCTGCAAGCCGTTTTACAACCCAGTTGTTTATCGCATAGAAATCCGAATCGTATTTCTTCCCCTCCTGACCTTTGTAGTTGTTCAGGATCTCGATGCAACGTGCAGCATCTTCTTCGCCGTGCTTCGCCACGAGCAAGTCGTGCTCGCGCTGTGTCAGCGTAACGAAGTCTGCAAACTGAATCTTGACCGGCTGTTCAGACACCGCGCGGGGAGAGCTTTTCTTTTTCCCCCTACTACCCCCTTTTAGTGACGTATTTTTACTGAGAGTAGAATCTATATTTACATTAATTATCTCTTTATTATTGTGTGATTTTTTGTCACACTTGGTGTGATTTTTTGTCACACTATCCTGTGAATTTTTATCACACTGTGATAAATTATCACACCCTTCAGTGGGAACAATTGCGACATAATCGATAGTTCTCCGGCCTTTATGCTGACCCTCGGCGCGGGTTAACAATCCGCGCTTCTCCAGAGCTGACAATGTGCGGTTCACGCTTTCGCGGGCGCAACCTACCTTTTTGGCGGCATAGTCATTACTGCCATAGAAGCAGCCGGAGTCGTCCTGGCTGAAGGCGTAAACCAATGCGTAAAGCAGTAATTCAGTACCCTTCAGTCCAAGACGCTCGGTCATAAAATCGTGTACGGAGTAAGTCATTAATGGAGAGATTAGAAAAGGGTGGTCTTGTTGAATGGAAGCGTGTAGATGACTCCAGAAGCCGCTTTCTTTTCAGAAAGGGTAAGCCGAAAGTCATTCGGGCAATCTTTGCT
>CAVCSJ010000131.1:0-5030 GCA_963604895.1 bacterium | reverse complement strand
GAGGTGAGAGGTGAGAGGTGAGAGGTGAGAGGTGAGAGGTGAGAGGTGAGAGGTGTGTGTAGCGAAATGAAGTGCAGGAAGGCGGGCGGCGTTTTGGAATCGAGAGGAAAACTTATTAACTTTGAAACTTAATCGGAAATTTTAGAAACGGTTTCTATATATGAAAGATTTTTTCAAGATGCTTCTGGCCGTGGTCTGCGGCCTGTTCATCACAGGATTCATTATCTTTTTCCTGTTCTCAAGTATGGTGACAGCCCTTTCGCTGTCCGGCAAATCCCAGCCCGCGCTGCCTAAATCAGGTGTCCTGGTGATGGATATGTCCAAGCTCTCCATCACCGAGCAGCCGTCCAGCCCTGACCCTATGTCAATGCTCCAGGGCAACACCACCCAGTCCATCGGAATCTGGCAGGCAGTCCAGGCCATCAACGCCGCCGCAACCGACCCGTCAGTGAAATACATCTACCTTACAACCGACGGACTCTCAAGTGATTACGCTACAGTTGAGGAAATCAGAGAATCCCTCGAAAAATTCCGCCAGAGCGGCAAGCCGGTAATCTCATACATCGAGAACCCGACCACGGGAAGTTATTATCTCTCCTCCGTGTCCGACAAGATATTTATGACCTCCCATCCGGGCGGCAATCCGACCGTCCTCGGCGTAGGCTCCCAGCTCATCTTCCTCAAGGACATCCTTGACCGCCTCGGCGTGAACGTCCAGCTCATCCGCCACGGCAAATACAAGTCAGCCGGCGAAATGTACATCCGCAGCGAATCCAGCAAAGAGAACCTCGAGCAGAACCAGGCAATGGTCGACGCCATCTGGAAGAACATCTCCGACGGCATCACCGGCAGCCGCGAAATCACTCCCGAGCAGCTTGACGAGGCCCTTAACGATCTGAAACTCAACCTCCCGCAGAACTTCCTCGAGCTCGGCTTCGTGGATGAGCTCCTCACCCTCGACGAACTCCGCAACAAGCTCGCGGCCCTCGCCGTAGTCGATGATTTCAAGGACATCCAGATGATCCCGTTCTCCGACTACGTCACCGCCAAGGTCCTTCCTGACTATAAGGCCAAGAATAAGATTGCGGTCATTTATGCCGACGGCGAGATTGTGGGCGGCACCGCCAAGTCTGAAGTCGCGGGCGACCGTTTCGCCGGCATCATCGCCAAGATCCGCAAGGATGACAGCATCAAGGCCGTCGTACTCCGCGTGAACAGCCCGGGCGGAAGCGTCATCGCAGCCGACAAGATAAAGAACGAACTCGACCTGCTCAAGGCCGAGAAGCCTCTCGTTGCATCCTACGGCGGCTACGCTGCATCCGGAGGTTATTGGATTTCAGCCAATTGCGAGCACATCTTCTCAGATGCGGGAACCCTGACGGGTTCAATCGGAGTCTTCAGTATGATTCCTGACTTCAGCAAGACCGCAAAGAACCTCGCGCACGTGAACTTCACCACCGTCAAGTCTCACGAACACTCTGATATGTACACTCTTATGCGTCCGTTCGACGAGCAGGAACTCGCAACACAGCAGACTCTCGTCGATGACATCTACACCGCATTCGTGTCCAATGTCTCCCAGGGCCGCAGCCTTGATCCTGATTATGTCGATTCCATCGCTCAGGGCCGCGTATGGACCGGCGCCGAGGCTCTCGAAATCGGCCTCGTGGATGAAATCGGCACTCTCGAGGATGCGATCCATTACACTGTCGGCCTCGTATCCGATTCAGCATCAGGCAGTCTTGACGGCTGGAGAATCGAGGAGTACCCTCGTCCAATATCTCAGATGGAGTCTCTGCTCGAAATGTTCGGCGCCGGCTCTACCGACACTGACGTATTCGAGGGCACAGCCTTCGAGGGCGTCGCAAACGCAATGCAGACCTTCCTTCGCGACAGCCGCAGCGGCAACTACGTTCTCGCCCGCCTGCCTTACGCGATAGAGTTGAATTAGCTAACAAGCTGTTTCTCACACCTTTCGTCCGCGAACATAATGTTCGCGGATGAAAGGTGTAGCGTAGCAGTACGGAATGAACGCGAGCGAAGGCAGCGGCTCCGTGAGAATCAGGTTCGCGAGTTTTCCGACCGTTATCGAGCCGCATAACTCGCTGACTCCCATCGCATAAGCCCCGTTAATCGTGCAGGCATTGAACGCCTGGGCGGGAGTCAGCCTCATCTTGATGCAGCCCTGCGCCATCACGAAACGCATATCTCCGCTAGGGGAGGAGCCGGGATTATAGTCGCTTGCGAGGGCCACGCCGAGGCCGGCGCCGACGAAGTCGCGCGCGCGACCGTAAGGGAGCCCCAGGAAGAATGACGAGCCCGGAAGCATTGTAGGCATAGTTCGGGAGCCCTTGAGGGCGGAAATCCCTTCTGAGGAAGTGTGCTCCAGATGATCTACCGAGAGCGCATTGTGCCTGACAGCCACCGGAAGGCCCCCGATTACGGCGATTTCATCCGTATGAACCTTGGCCGTAAGGCCGTAAGAGTCTGCTGCAGAAAGGATTCTGTCCATATCGGTCGGCGTGAAGAAGCCCTCGTCGCAGAACACGTCCACGAAATCGGCAAGCCCCTCGGCAGCCACGCGCGGAAGCATTTCCGAGCACACGAGGTCTACGTAAGAGTCTCTGCGACCGGCATATGCGCGTCCCACGGCGTGTGCTCCAAGAAAGGTCGCGCGGATGACCGCCGGCACGCTCTCCCGGATTCGCCGGATCACGCGCAGCATCTTCAGCTCGTCCTCCACGCTCAGCCCGTAACCGCTCTTGATCTCGATCGCGCCGCTGCCCTTGGACATCATCTCGCGCACCCGCACCATACTCTGTTCATAAAGCTCGTCCTCCGAGGTGTCGTGAAGCAGGTCGGCGGAGTTCAGAATTCCGCCTCCGCGAGCCGCGATTTCCTCATAGCTGAGCCCGGAAATCTTGTCGATGAACTCCTGCTCGCGCGAGCCGGCATAGACGATGTGCGTGTGCGAATCGCAGAAGGACGGCATCAGAAGGCAGCCCGAAGCATCCACGACCTCGTCAAAGGATTGGCCGGAAGGCCGCGAGGACATAGGGCCGAACTCTGTAATCACTCCATCGCAGACCGTGAGATATGCGTCGGGAATGCTTCCGACGGAGGACATTGCAGAACCCTCGAGTCGATGAACGCCAGCAGGCAGAATGCCGACTAACTCCTTGATATTAACGAATATACTCTTCATTGCGAAGGAATTCGGCGGATTTCGCGATGAGCGGATGCAGATAGGTGTCGTTGTCAACGAACGGCACTGTCTTGCGGTAGTCCGCGAGAATCTTCTCCAGCGCCGGCGAAGTATGGGCAGGACGGCGGAATTCCATCGCCTGCGCCGCGTTAAGCAGCTCTATTCCAAGCACTTCCTCGACATTGTCCACTACTCTCACGAGCTTCGTGGCGGCGTTCGAACCCATACTCACGTGGTCCTCCTGACCCTGCGACGACGGAATCGAATCGCACGACGCCGGCCAGCAGAGGCCCTTGTTCTGGCTCACGATGGACGCGGCCGTGTACTGCGGAATCATAAATCCGCTGTTCACGCCCGACTCCGCGACGAGGAACGACGGCAGGCCGCGCTGCCCTGAAATGAGCTTGTAAGTCCTTCTCTCCGAGATGCTTGCGAGCTCCGAAAGAGCGATCGCGAGGAAATCCATCGGCATCGCGACAGGCTCGCCGTGGAAATTGCCCGCCGAAATGATCATATCCTCGTCCGGGAAGACGTTCGGATTGTCGGTCGTGCTGTTGATTTCAGTCTCGATCACGCTCTCCACGTAGCGGATGCAGTCCTTCACCGCGCCGTGCACCTGCGGGATGCAGCGGAAGGAGTACGGATCCTGCACGTGCGCCTTCGGTCTTTTTATCAACTCGCTGCCCTCGAGCAGTTTGCAGAAAACTTCGCCCGTCTCGAGCTGTCCCTGGTGAGGGCGCAGACGGTGCGTAAGCTCCCAGAACGGCTCGATGCGGCCGTCGAAAGCCTCGAGCGAAAGTGCTCCGATGCGGTCGGCCCAGCGCGAGAGGCGCTTGCTCTTGAGCACCGCCCAGACCGCGTGCGCGCTCATAAACTGCGTGCCGTTCAGAAGCGCGAGCCCCTCCTTCGACTGCAGCGTGATGCTTTCCCAGCCCTTTTCGCGGAAAACTTCCGCGCTCGGTCTCACGCGGCCTTCGGCCAATACTTCCCCTAAGCCGATGAGAGGCAGGCACATATGTGCCAATGGGGCGAGGTCGCCGGAGGCGCCCAATGAGCCGTGCTGGTAGACCACAGGCAGGATGTCGTTGTTGAACATATCCACAAGTCTCTGGACTGTAATCAGCTGGGCTCCCGAATGACCGTATGAGAGGTTCTGGATCTTCAGAAGAAGCATTATCTTCACGATTTCGGGGCGGACTGTTTCGCCCGAACCGCAGGCGTGGGACATCACCAGATTATGCTGAAGCTGAGAGAGTTTGTCGGCCGGGATGGTCACATTGCACAGAGAACCGAAACCGGTGGTCACTCCGTAGACCGGCCTTCCGATGTCCTCCATCTTCGTGTCGAGATAGTGGCGGCACTTCTCTATGGCGGCCACAGCCTCCGGCGAGAGCTCCAGAGTCTCGTGATTGTCTATGATTTCCTTGACCCTGTCGAGGGTCAGACGCTTTGATGAAATATAATGTATCATTTGTGTAAAGCCTTTTGTATCAATTCATCATCTGCCACTACAGGGACGGTTACCTTCAGCTGCGGACTGCGTCCCATCTCCCTGAGGATGGAGTTCACGGCTCCCTGATTGCGGGCCCAGCTGCGGCGGGCGATGCCGTTGTTCACATCCCAGAAGAGCATCTCGCGGATGTGGCGGGCGGCGTCTTCGCTTCCGTCGATGACCATACCGAAACCGCCGTTTATGACTTCACCCCAGCCTACGCCGCCTCCGTTGTGGATGGATACCCAGGTGGCGCCGCGGAATGAGTCTCCGATGACGTTCTGAATGGCCATATCGGCCGTGTAACGCGATCCGTCATAGATGTTTGCGGTC
>CAVCSJ010000130.1:0-5099 GCA_963604895.1 bacterium | reverse complement strand
ACCCTGCCGCCGGGAGCCAAAGTCAACAGTATTAAAAGATGATGAACTTCAGAAGTCAGTTTGCAGCATTCGTGGCGATATCTGTCGCCGCGGCTGCATTGTTTACTTCTTGCGGAGGGGATGACCCGATAGAGAAGGAGGAGCCCGCAGGGGCTCCTGTCCTCGTGTCCTGCAGCCCGGAGAACGGCGCTACAGGCCTCACCGGCACGACTCTCAGCGTAGTGCTTACCTTCGACCAGAACGTGAAGAGCACCTCCGCACAATATTCCAAGATGAGCATCGACAACGGTGCCGTCATCGAAAAAGTGAACGCCTATAATACGGACGTCACCATCTCGCTTTCATCCCTGCAGGCCGGAACAAGCTATAAGCTCAGTATTCCCGAAGGCTCCGTCAGCGGATTCAAGGACAACGACATCAAAGCCATAACCTATACTTTCACGATGAAGGAAGAGGAAAAGCCTGTGGACCCCGAGCCGTCAGAAGGGGATTACGAAAGGGCTCCCGCCCAATCCCTTACCAATCCTGCCGCCACGAAGCAGGCTCAGAATCTCTACGCCTATCTTCTGAAGAACTACGGCAAGAAGACGCTTAGCGGCGCTATGGGCGGAACAGCCTGGGAGACAAGCTATACCGATGCCATTGCCGAGGCTGCAGGAAAATATCCTGCTATCGTGGGCTTCGACTATCTCTTCCTGAATTGGCCGGCCAAGGCCTGGAGCGGCTGCCCTGACTATGGCGACATCACTCCGGTGAAGGCAGCCTGGGATGCCGGGAACATCATACAGATAGGCTGGCACTGGTCGGTCCCTTCAGTAGCAGGAGAAACCGACATAAACAAATACGCATTCTACAGCAGCAAAACCACATTCGACATCCGCGAGGCTCTCAAGGAGGGAACCTGGCAGAGGGAAGTGATCGACAGTCAGATAGAGAAGCTCGCAGGCTATATGAAGCTCCTTCAGGATGCGGAGATTCCTGTGATATTCAGACCGCTTCACGAGGCCGCGGGCGACTACACCTGGGGCTCCTGGTTCTGGTGGGGAGACGAGGGCGCCGAGCCTTGCGTGAAGCTCTGGAAGTACCTGAGAGACAAGCTTCAGAATACTTACGGTCTTAACAACCTCATCTGGGTATGGACAGTCCAGACCGGCAATGCCGGCAAACTGAGCACCAAACTGGGCGACGCCCGCGCGTGGTATCCGGGAGACGAATATGTGGACATCGTGGGCGCCGACCTTTATGTGGACAAGGGAACCACCCAGTCCGACGCCTTCAAATATGTAAACAATTCCGTAAAGGGAGCCAAGATGGTGGTGCTCAGTGAGTTCGGGAATCTTCTGGACTTCGGGAAGGCATTCGCCGAGGATGCTCCGTGGGGCTATATGATGAACTGGTGCAACTTCGAGGACGGGAAGCCTGTTTTCTATTGCAAGAATTCTGACGGCTCATACTCCTGGAACAACACTGCCGACGACTGGAAAAAAGCTCTCGCCGGAAGCCATATACTTAACAGAAACGATATTCCGTCACTCAAATAATGAAGAAAATATCGCTCATAACAGCATCTCTGATGCTTCTGGCCGGTCTGGTCTGCGGCTGCGGAGAGAAAAATACCGGCAAGGAGACTCCGGCAGTCAGGCTGGAGGTCTCTCCCGTCACCCTCAGTTTCGAAGCTGCCGGAGGCAGTCAGACTCTGAACGTGAAGTCTTCGGAATCACCTTACGCAGTGCCTGGAGACAGCTGGCTCTCGACCAAGGTTGGGAAGTTCGAAGGTAATTCTTCGGAAGTCACCGTAACAGTAACCGAGAATACGGCTGCGGAAATAAGAGAAAGCTATGTGTCGGTTGTCTGCGGTGACGACAAACTGAAAGTCACCGTCTCTCAGGCCGCAGCGGAAAAGCCCGCAGAGCCTGATGCCGATACGGACAAGGACGAGGATAAGGATGATGACTGGCTCGCCGAAGTCACCCGCGGAGACAATCTCGCCTGGCAGATGGCGGAAAGACTCGGTATGGGCTGGAATCTCGGCAATCAGATGGATGCGCATAACAACGGAGTGAGCGGCGAAACTCTCTGGGGAAACAAGAAGGCCACCCAGGCCACTTTCGACGGGGCTAAGGCCAAGGGTTTCACATCAGTGAGAATTCCGGTAACCTGGATGGGGCATATAGGCGAGGGACCTGACTATAAGGTGGAAGATGAATGGATGAACAGAGTCGCCGAGCTTGTGGGCTATGCCGAAAAAGCCGGACTGAATGTCATAATCAACGTGCATCACGATGGCGCCGATGATGACTACTGGCTGAATATTAAGAATGCGGCCGCTTCAAAGGCGGACTATGAGGCGATTACAGCCAAATACAAGGCCCTGTGGAAGCAGATTGCCGAGAAGTTCGCCGACAAGGGGGACTTTCTCATCTTCGAGGCTTACAATGAAATCCACGACGGCGGCTGGGGTTGGGGAAGCAACCGTACAGACGGCGGAGCCCAGTACAGAATCCTGAACCAATGGGCTCAGGAATTTGTGGACGTAGTTCGCTCCACTGGCGGAAAGAATGCCGAGCGCTATCTCGGAATCCCGGGCTACAGCGCGAATCCCGACCTGACGATGGAATATATGGAGCTTCCGAAGGACAGCGCCAAGGATAAGCTTATGGTAGCCGTCCACTGCTATGATCCTTACCTTTATACCCTTGAGTGTCAGTATGATGAGTGGGGACATACGGCAAAAAACAATGCGGCTCCGAATACCGAGAAGGAGATCGTGGACGTAATGGCGAAACTGAAAGCCAAATACGTGGATGCCGGCATTCCGGTTTACCTCGGGGAGACCGGTTGCTCGAACAGGAACACAGACCGCCAGAAGAGATTCCAGAAATACTATCTGGAGTTCTTCTACAAGGCCTGCAGGGAATACGGCATTCCGCCTTTCTATTGGGACAACGGAAATGAAAGCTACGGGAAGGAGTCCAGTGCGGTACTCAACCACGCCACCGGCGAATACATAGGAGACGGGAAAATGATGGTGGAGGCGATGAAAAAGGCAACGTTCTCCGACGCGAAGAGTTATACGCTCCGCTCCGTATATGAAAGCGCACCTCAAAACTAATTCGATATGAAACTTATAAATACCATCCTTATAACTGGCGCGGCCCTGAGCCTGATTGCCTGCGGCGGCGGCCAGAAGGCGCAGACTCCTGCGGAGGCGCTGAGGGCAAGATTGGACGCGGCAGCGGCCGAGGGAAAATTCTACTATGCGCATCAGGATGATGCTGTCTACGGGCACAGCTGGAAAGTCGAGGACGTGGCGAATGACCCGCTCGAGCGGAGCGACGTGAAGAGCGTCTGCGGAAGCGAACCGGGGATGATAGGATTCGACCTGGGTGGCATTGAAATGGGCGACGCGGCGAACCTCGACAGCGTGAATTTCGATCTTATGCGCCGCGCGGCGGTGACCCACGTGGAGAAAGGCGGTATCGTGACATTCTCCTGGCATCTTCGCAACCCTCTCACGGGAGGCGACGCCTGGGACATCAGCAGCGACAAGGCCGTGGAGTACGTATTGGACGGCGGAGCCGGCCACGAAAAATTCCTCGAGTGGCTGGGCAGAACGGCTGACTTCTTCCTCTCGCTGCGCGACGCTGACGGAAAGCTCATTCCGCTCATCTTCCGCCCGTGGCACGAGAATGTCGGCACCTGGTTCTGGTGGGGCGGAAAGCTCTGCAGCTCAGAGCAATACATCGCACTCTACCGCCTGACGCGCGACTATATGACGCAGCGCGGACTAGACAATATTCTCTGGGCGTATTCGCCCAATTCGGACATCACCGCGGAGGAGTATTTCAGCCGCTACCCGGGAGATGAGTATGTGGATATCATCGGAGTGGATCAGTATATGAACCTTGGCGATCCTGCAGACTTCGAGTCGGAGCAGGAGCGTCTGGATGCGGCAAGCCGGTATTATATCGAGCGTATGCAGTTTGACCTCAAATATATGGCAGAGTTCGCCGCGGAGCACGGGAAGCTGATTGCCGTGAGCGAGACGGGCTTCGAAGGCATTCCGTACGCGAAATGGTGGACTGATGTGCTGCTCAAGGGCATCGGCGACGCTCCGGTCTGCTATGTGCTGACCTGGAGGAACGCCTGGGACAAGCCGGGACATTTCTACGCCCCGTTCGAAGGCTCGGCTGATGCTGAGGATTTCGTGGAATTCTACAACAACGAGAAAACAATTTTCCTTAAATAGCTTATGGACTTCAAAGAAAGGCTCGCCTGGCTTGAGAAACGCCACGAGGAGCTCATAACGAAAAAGAACACGCCCGTATATGTGAACGGCGTATATGAAAGATTTGAAAATCCTGTACTTACGGGCGACCACGCCCCTCTGTTCTGGAGATATGACCTCAATCCGCAGACCAATCCTTTCCTGGAGGAGCGCTTCGGCATCCACGCCGCTTTCAATGCAGGCGCCATCAAATGGAACGGCAGATACGTGATGGTCGCCCGTGTCGAAGGAGCTGACCGCAAATCCTTCTTCGCAGTGGCGGAGAGCCCGAATGGAATCGATAATTTCCGCTTCCGGGACTATCCTGTGACTATGCCGGAGTACGGCGAGCCTGCGACGAACGTCTACGATATGCGTCTCACCGCGCACGAGGACGGCTGGATCTACGGCATCTTCTGCGTCGAGCGCAAGGATCCTGACGCTCCGGAAGGAGATCTTTCCTCGGCTGTCGCCTGCGCGGGAATCGCACGCACGAAGGACCTCGTGAACTGGGAGAGACTTCCGGACCTCAAGTCGAAGTCGCAGCAGCGCAATGTGGTCCTGCATCCTGAGTTCGTGAACGGCAGATATGCCCTCTACACCCGCCCTCAGGACGGTTTCATCGATGCCGGAAAGGGCGGCGGAATCGGCTGGGCGCTCATAGATGATATCTGCAACGCCGAGGTCAAGGAGGAGAAGATCATCAACTTCCGCTACTACCACACCATCAAGGAACTCAAGAACGGCGAAGGCCCGGCTCCTATCAGGACTTCGAAGGGCTGGCTGCATCTCGCGCACGGCGTACGCGGCTGCGCTTCGGGCCTCAGGTACG
>CAVCSJ010000129.1:0-5243 GCA_963604895.1 bacterium | reverse complement strand
AATGGTTTCTGCGATATCATCGCAGCCGGGTAAAGATACGGATAATTGAGGAAAACCAACCGCGGAATCGGAGAAATTTAGTATTTTAGCGGAGAAAAACTGTCTGATAGCATGGAATATCTTTCGAAGGAGCGGTATGACGAGATTGCCGCGGAGCTTCACAAACTTATAAACGTGGATTATCCGAAGATCAAGGATGATCTTGTAGAGGCGCGTGCGCAGGGGGATCTGAGCGAGAATGCCGGATACAGGGCTGCACGCAGGGCCCAGGGCAAGGCCATAAGCAGAATCAAGTATCTTCAGAAGGTTCTTCAGTATTCCCGTGTCATCGATACGCGGGCGCTGCCGAAGGACAAGGTCTGCCTTCTGAGCCGCGTGGAATTCACGAATCTGTCCTCGAACGCGGTTATGACCTTCACCATCGTGAGTCCTCACGAGATGGATTATCAGGCCGGGAAACTGTCGCTCAACTCCCCTATCGGCAAGGCACTTATGGACCACAAGGTCGGCGATGTGGTGACGGTCGAGGCTCCGGCGGGCTCCTTCCAGCTGCGTATCGAGAATATCGAGGTGGAGGGGTAATACATCAGATATGTGTAAGTTGTAGAAAAAAATGATTATATTGGCAACAAATCAAAATACATTATGAAAACCACAGCATTTATTCTGACCGCCATCACGGCGACAGCCATCTGCGGATGCGCTCCCAAGCAGACCAAGTCCCTGGTACTCTACTATTCAGTTTCCGGCACTACCGAGACGGTAGCAAAAGTCTTCGCCGAGAAGACCGGCGCCGATATCGTCCGCATCGAGGCGGCAGACCCTTATGTAAATGATTATCAGACTATAATCGACACCTATCAGAAGGAGATGGCCGAGGGTATCACCCGCGACATCCAGCCTCTCGAGGTGAATCTTGATGACTACGATGTCATCTATCTGGGTTCCCCTGTATGGTTCGGACATTGCGCCGGTCCTGTGGAGACCTTCCTCAAGAACTATAATCTTGCCGGCAAGAAGGTGGTTCCTTTCTTCACCTTCGGCAGCGGCGGCAATACCGCTTACGATATGGTTAAGAGTTATCAGCCGGAGGCCGAGATTCCTGCCTGGTACGGAGTCCGCACAGCCCGCGTCGACAAGGCCGGAGCTGAAGTGGAGGCTTTCCTGGTAGGCATCGGAGAGCTCGAAGGTGAGGCTGTCGAGCTTCCTGAGTTCTCTGAGACACGCGAGGTTTCTGAGGCCGATATGGCAGTGTTCAACGAGGCCTGCGGAAGCTATCCAATGCCGCTCGGAACCCCTGCAAGTGTCTGCTCCCGTGAGCTTTCCGATTCCGTCGAGTACATTTTCACGACTCAGAACACCACTCCTGACGGTGCAGTTTCGACCAGCGAAATCTATGTGACCGCCCCTAAGGCCGAAGGCGCCGCCGCCGAATTCACCCAGGTGGTCCGCTAAGACAGCGAAGAAATTTTTAATCCCGAATTGGCCGCCCTGCCGGGGCGGCCAATTTCTATCCGTAGAACTCCTTGTACCACTCGGCGAAGCGGCGAAGGCCTTCGCGCAGCGGTGTGGACGGGCGGAAGCCGAAGTCCTGCTCGAGCGGCGCGGTGTCGGCGAAGGTCACAGGGACGTCGCCGGGCTGCATCGGAACCAGTTCCTTGTGCGAGTCGAAGTCGTAGTCTGGCGGGAGCACGCCCGCGCGGATGAGTTCCTGCTGGAGGATATCCACGAAATCGAGCAGATTCTCAGGGTGGCTGTTGCCGATATTGTAGACCTTGTACGGCGGCAGCGGCAACCCGTCCTCGCCCTTGCGGCGCTCCGGAGCGTGCTGCATAACTCTCACGACTCCTTCGACGATATCGTCAATGTAGGTGAAATCCCTCCGGCAATTACCGTAGTTGAAGATTTTTATCTTGTCTCCCTTGACCAGTTTGTCGGTGAATCCGAAATAGGCCATATCCGGGCGGCCGGCAGGGCCGTAGACCGTGAAGAAACGCAGTCCGGTGGACGGGATGTCATATAGCTTGCTGTAGGCGTGGGCCATCAGCTCATTGCTCTTTTTCGTTGCGGCATAGAGACTTACAGGATTGTCCACCTTGTCGTCAGTCGAATACGGAATATTCTTGTTGCTCCCATAAACCGATGAGGATGAAGCGTATACAAGATGATCGACGGCGTGATGACGGCAGGCCTCCAGGATATTGTAGAAGCCGATGAGATTGCTCTCGATATAGGCGTCAGGATTCGTGATGGAATAGCGGACTCCCGCCTGGGCCGCGAGATTCACTACCACAGACGGATGGTACTGAGTGAATGCGTCTTCGATTGCGGCCTTGTCGGCGATATTGGCCTTTATGAAAGTCCAGTCGCCTTTCAGAGAATCTATTTCCTTCAGCCTCCCGTACTTGATATTCACATCGTAATAGTCTGTAATCGAATCCATTCCAATTACCTTGACATCCTTCACAGAAGTTAGGAGTCTGCGTACGAGACTCGAGCCTATGAAACCCGCCGCACCGGTCACAAGTACCGTGCGGCCTCGAAGATGTATATTATTTTCCAGCATTGTAGTCAGTTTTGGTTTTGCAATATACGAAATAATATCTGTTCCCGCTAAGATAGATATTATTTAACAAAAAAGCGGCCTGCGAAAGGCCGCTCTTTTCGTATCGTTTATTTTATTGATTACAGAATGGTCTGGTCTTTTGAGACTTCGGTCCAGTCCTCTACTGCAGGATCCCAGAGAATCTCGTTCAGAGAGAAGATGAGGTTGATGGTGTACTTCTTGCCCATCTCGAACGCGGTAAGGATGCCGCTGGTGGCGTTAGGGTTGAGATAGCATACCTGATCGATGGTCTCGGTAACACCGTTGCCGTAGTCGATGGTATAGTTAACTACGAAATTGTCGGTGGTGGAGAAGGTCTGAGGCAGGTAGTAATACTGGTTGCCGTCAGCGTAGATTGCGAGAGCGGCAGCGTTGTTAGGAACTGCGAAGCCGGCAGGCTGATCCACGGCGCTGTAGTAAGTCTGGTCAGCAACATCTGTGGTATTGGCCCAGGAGCCGAGGCAGTTTGAGGCATCCACACCCTGTGTGTAAGTTCCCTTATGGTCGAGACCCTTGAAAGTGATGGAATTGACAGCGAAGCTGATGCCGCTTGCGGCGTAATCCTTGTCGGTCTTAACAGTGAAGAGGACATTGGAGAGCTTGTGGCGGAAGAGTGTAGGAACACCCTCTCTGTAATAAACAGAGCTGCTGTTACTTGTCTGGTCAGCCTTGATGTCAGCCACGAGAAGATCGTAATTCATATTTTCTACTACTGAATAACCGGCAACCTTTACACCGTCAGTATTGCTTACGCTTACGGTTGCCGAAGGAGCAACGGCTTCGAACTCGCTCTTGCCGTAATTGGTACTTCCGACCTTCCATGCTTCTTCGATGTTATCAGAAAACTCGCTGAGGCAGGTCCAGGCGAAGAAAGTGAGTTTACCGTCCTTTGGCCAATAGTATTTGGTCGCGGCATTTCTCCAGACGTTGTCTGTAGTGTTATATGTAATTAAAGAATTGTCAATAAAAGTGGTGGAAGCAGCGGAATTGGCTTTCCAGGTCTGAGAATCTTTTACATAAAAAGCTGTAGAATTGAAATACCAGGATGTGCTGAACTCAGTGGTGGATTTTACCTGAGGAGCAACATTGAAAGAGATCTCAGATTCGATTTCGTTGATGGAAGGTACGAGCTCATTCTTGGAGCAAGCTACAAGTGCAGCGAGAGCTGCAACTACAATAAAACACTTTTTCATTCAAAAGGGTTAATTAAAATTTACTTAACTTAAACAACAATCTGCTTTTTCGGTACACACCCTCAAAAGCGGCGGCAAAGGTACGCACTTTTTTCAAACCTGCAAGCATTTTCAACAAAAAATCTACAATTTTGTAAGAATTTTCTGTCTAAAACAATATAAACTATAACTAAAACATTATATTTTTCAAACGAAATAGCCAGTAAAGGATGCCTGCGACAGCCAGAACCGCTCCGGCGAAGCCGATCACTGAAAGCGAGAGATGCGTGGTGACCGCGCCTCCGGCGAGCGCTCCGGTACCGATGCCGAGATTGAAAATACCTGAATATATGGACATTGCCACCGCTGACTCGTCTTCAGAAGAGGCCGCGATGACCTCCGACTGCATCGCAATATTGTACGCAGTCACCGAAATTCCCCAGACCGCGCAGACCGCGATGGTCAGGATATGGCTGTGCGCGAACGGCAGCAGAAGCACGAGCGCTGCGATGAGTCCCGTCATCGCGAGCGTGACGAAGCGGAAGCGGTGCTTCGAATAAAAGGCTGAGAATGCGTAACTTCCGAGAAGCCCGGCGCAGCCGAAGATCATCAGCGTGCCGGTGATGAGTCCTTCGGACATTCGTCCAATCTGCCCCAGGAACGGCTCTATATAACTGTATGCGGTATAATATCCGGCCGCAAAAAGAAGTGTGAACAGATAAATTCCTATCAGTACCCTGTTATGCAGCAGCACAGGCAATCCATTGATGCTCACGCCTTTGCCGGCAGGAAGCGGCGGCAGGGTGCAGAAGACGAAGATGAGAGTCGCCAGAGCGAAAAGCCCGACGCAGAGAAAGGTCATTCTCCAGCCGACGAGCAGTCCGATCGCGCGGCCCAGCGGCATTCCCATAATCACGGCAATCGAAGTACCTGTCACAACGACACTTAGAGCGAGATCCGAGTATTTGTGCGGCACAGTCCGGACGGCAATCGGCGGAATGATCGACCAGAAAAGGGCGTGGGTGCAGGCGACGCCGATTCGCGCGCCCATCAGCATCCCGTAAGATACAGAAAGGAAGGAAAGTCCCTGAAACAGAGTGAAAAAGCCGATGACCGCGAGCAGCAGGCGGCGCATTTCCATCCGCGAGAAGAGCATCGTCAGAGGGAGCGAGAGAAGCATCACCATCCAGGCGTAGACCGAAATGAGCATTCCCGTCTCGGCCTCGGTCCTTCCGAAGTCCTCGCCGATGTCCGTCAGGAGCCCGATCGGCACGAACTCAGACGTGTTGAAGATAAAGGCCGCGCAGGCCAACCCAATCAGTGCCAGCCAGTTACGAGCCGACATTCTTTCCTCAGTCATATTACACACTCTAACCGTTCCATTTCTCTCGGCCGCCCTCCGGGCGTCCAATCCAAACGGCCCGCAAAGGTACTATTTTCTTATAAAATGACAAAAGGAGCGGCGA
>CAVCSJ010000128.1:0-5285 GCA_963604895.1 bacterium | reverse complement strand
TTCTATCTGATAAGGCAAAACGTAACTTCTGACACTGAATGACTTTTACTATGACGGAGAGGGGCCCGGAAACGGACTCCTCTCTCTTTCTGCCATTCAAAATTTAGAGGAGAAACATGTTTAAACGTTATAAAAGTAGCTCGGGTGGGTAGAGATTATTTTAATTAATGTTCTGAAAATCCTCGCCGTACAAAGTTTGGGTAAAATATCGGATGGTCATTTGATTTTATCAATTTGGGCAAAAAAAGTATCATTTTTGTCGAATTTTTAGATAATACAAACTGAAGAATTAGTAACTTTGTTCTGATTTTCGGAACGGCGTACCGGGTCGTGGAGACTGGTTGCCACACCATAACCACAGACACTACCAAGTTTCGGAACAGTATTGAATTAAACACTAATAAAACTAACCGTATGAGAAAATGTCTTACTATGGTTTTGCTGCTTGCCCTAAGCCTCACGGCGATGGCGCAGCAACACAATGTTAAAGGCAATGTGGTTGACTCTCAAGGTGTTCCGGTTATCGGCCTGACAGTCATAGAGAAAGGCACCACGAACGGAACTTCCACAGATGCCCAAGGCGATTACATCATCAATGTTACTTCCCCATCAGCTGCGCTTGAATTCGAAGCTCTCGGCTACAAGACAGTCACAGAGCAGGTTAACGGACGCAGCGTTATCAATGTCACTGTCGAAGAGGACGCCATCGCTCTCGACGCAGTTGTCGCCATCGGTTATGGTACAGTCCGCAAAAGAGACCTTACCACAGCCGTTTCTTCCGTTTCCAATGAGGAAATGGCCCTCCGTCCTGTCACTGAGGCATCAGGCTTCATCCAGGGCAAGGTGGCCGGCGTCACCGTCCAGCAGACCAGCGGTCTGCCGGGTTCCGGTATGACCGTGCGCGTCAGAGGTGCATCCTCCATCGCTTCTTCGAACGACCCTCTCTATGTAGTCGATGGAGTGCCTGTAGGAACCGGTAACTATGCCATCGCATACCTCTCCCCTCAGGACATCGAGACGATGCAGATTCTCAAGGACGCGTCCTCCGCAGCCATCTACGGGTCCCGCGCCGCGAACGGTGTCGTTCTCATCACCACCAAGCAGGGCAAGAAGAGCCGCGGTCCGCAGATCTCCTTCAATGCTTCTGTCGGCCTGGCCAATGTCGCCAAGACCTATGACGTGCTGAACGTGGACGAGTACCGCGAACTTATGGAAGAGATTGGAACAGTCACGGTACCGGAAGGCCTCAAGGATGAAACCGACTGGTTCAAGGAGACTTACCAGACCGGTATCAACCAGAACTACCAGCTCTCCGTTTCCAACGCCACGGACAAGAGCCGCTATTACATAAGCGGCGGTTACACCGATGAGCAGGGTGTGCTTCCTGTCGCTTACAACAAGAGAATCAATGTCAAGGCCAACTTCGATTCCGATATCTTCAAGTGGATCAATGTCGGCGCAGACGTGGCTTATTCCCACTACAAGAACAACGGCATCATTTCCGGAACCGGTTCCAACCGCGCCGGCGTAGTCCTCTCGGTCATCAACACCCCGACCTACGCAAAGCCTTGGAGCGAGACCAACCCTAACCAGTATTGGACGGAGTTTTACGGAGCCAACCTCACCACTCCTTCCGAGAACCTCGCGCGCACGGAGAACAACTACACACAGACCGACCGTCTGCTTCTCACCGGGCACGCCACCATCAAGTTTACCCCTAAGTTCCAGTTCAAGTCCACAGTGACAATGGACCGCAGATGGGTGCACAGCTACAGCTTCCTCGATCCAATCAAGACCTCTTACGGACGTACCCAGCACGGCGAAGCTACCTCCACCAGAAGTGACGATATGAGAATGGTTTATGACAACATTTTCACATATAACAACACCTGGGCGGGAAAGCACAACTTCGAGGCTATGGGCGGTACTTCCGCTACCACGTCGCTCTGGGAGAACCTCAGCGGTTCCCGCAGCTATTTCTCTCCTGACTACAACAACGTCATCTTCGGTCTCAACGGAGGTAACAAGGGCGGTCTGAGAGGCCAGAGCCAGGGTTACGCAAAGTGGGCGATTATGTCCTACCTCGCACGAGTATCCTATAATTATGACAGCCGCTATTACCTTACGGCCAATGTCCGTGCAGATGGTTCATCGAAACTGGCTCCTGGACATCGTTGGGGCATATTCCCTTCAGTATCAGCAGCCTGGAGAATCAGCGGCGAAGACTTCATGCAGGGAGTCAGCTGGATAAATGACCTCAAGCTGCGCGCCGGCTGGGGACAGCAGGGTAACCAGTCAGGTCTCGACGACTACGCCTGGGTACAGACCTACTCGACTAACTATTCGGATTGGACGCAGTCCGCGAATGCTGACGCAGTGCCTACGCTTGGTTCGAAGAGCAACATCGGAAACAAGGACCTCACCTGGGAGACTACTACTCAGACGAATGTCGGAGTGGATTGGTCGATGTTCGGCGGCCGCCTCGGAGTGACCTTCGACGCATACTACAAGTACACCAAGAACCTCCTTATGAATGTTCCGCTTCCTTCACCTAACCCGTCGATCTATCGCAACGAAGGTGAAATGTCGAACTGGGGTCTCGAACTTGCTATAAACACAGTGAACATCGACCGCAACGACTGGAGATGGACCACTGACTTCAACATCTCGATGAACCGCAATCGCCTCGAGAAACTCACTCTCCAGCAGGTTTACTACTACACCAAGACCTCCGAGGCTCTCAGCGAGTACGTGGTCAGAATGACTCCTGGCCAGTCGCTTTCCCGCTTCTGGGGCTACACCGCACAGGGCGTTGACCCTGAGACAGGTATGGTCATCTACGAGGACATCAACGGTGACGGCAAGATCAACGTTTCCGACAAGCATTACATCGGCGACGCCAATCCTTGGTTCACCGCGGGAATGACGAATACCATCAGCTGGAAGGGCCTGAGCTTCAGCTTCCTGCTTACTTCTTCCGTCGGCAACGACATCTACAACGCATCGAAGATTGAAATGATCGGAATGTATAACGGCGGAAACCAGATCAAGGACGCAGTCCGCAGATGGAGAGTCCCTGGACAGGTTACCGACATTCCTAAGGCAGGCGAACTTGACAACCTCAAGGCTTCCACCCGCTGGGTCGAGGACGGCTCTTACCTCAAGGTGAAGAACATAACCCTCGCCTATAATTTCACAAGCCCGGCCCTCAAGAAGGCAAATATCTCAAGCATACGTCCTTATATCACGCTTGACAATATGATTACCCTCACCAAGTATTCAGGCTACGATCCTGAAATGAGCCAGTACACTTCGGCTACGAACACCGGTATCGACTGGGGTACCTACCCTTGCGTGAAGACCGTGCTTTTCGGAGTAAATGTTGAATTCTAAACAGACTGGAATTATGAAGAGAATATATATTTTGACGATACTTTCCCTTCTTGCAGTATCCTGTAATCTGGATTTGTATCCGGTAACAAGCTACAATGAAGGCAATGTTACGGTGGAGGACGAGACCGGTTCCGAGTCTCAGTATTCCACCAGGGCGGATATGGAGGGTCTTCGCAACTCCATCTACCAGTCCTGGGTGAAGGACATCCAGGAAAAGGGCTATCTCGACTGGCTGGTATATGCCGAGTGCCGCGCTGACAACGCCTACGGCGGAAACCCTTCCACAGGTGAACTGATGGCCATCGAGGCCAACAAGCAGGACGGCGAGAACAAGAACGTCCAGAGAGACTGGGACTGGTATCTCGGGCAGGTCAGCAATTGCAACAACATCATCTGCAACATCGACCGCATCAATGATTCAGACCCTGATATGACCGACCTGGAGTGCGCTCAGTGGAAATCCGAGGCATATTGCTGGAGGGCCTGGAACCTCTTCCAGATGTCACAGATCTGGGGCGATATTCCGCTCGTGAACACCATTCCGCCTGCAATCACGGCAGAGAACATCGAGGAGGTCTACAGCGAATATTATCCTGCACGTACAGCCCGCGAGGAGGTCTACAAGCAGATTATTTCCGAGCTTGAGTACGCCTGCAACAACGCTCCTGATATGGATCCGAGCAACAAGATGCTCTTCACGAAGGGTTTCGCTCACGGTATGCTCGCCAGAATCTATGCCGAGGAGACCTGCCGCGACTGGTCCAAGGTGGCTGAGCACTGCGCAGCAATCGAGGCTATGGGCTATAAGCTCGTGGATGACTACGGCTCAATGTGGGCTTATGACGACAATGATGCCACACGCAACACTTCAGAATCCATCTTCGAGGTGACCTACAGCAGAAGCAACGGAAACTGGGTGTGGATGATGTTCCACCGCAACGCCTACAACCCTGACGACAGCTATTCCTGGATCAAGTGGATCACTCCTTCCCGCGACCTCGTCTCCGCTTATGAGAAGGAGGGCGACACCGAGAGAATGAACGCCTGCATTACCGAGGACGAGGCCATCTGGTCCAACTACTATCCCGGCAACAAATACAAGTTTATGCACAAGGTGCCGACGAACGCCAGCAGCATCATTCTTATGCGCCTTGGAGAAATCTATCTACTTCACGCTGAAGCCCTTGCTGAAACAGGCGACCTCGCCGGAGCTACAGCATACGTGAACAAGATCAGAACCCGCGCCGGCCTTAAGGAGGTTTCAGTGCCTACTTCCAAGGATGCCGCGATCGACGTCATTCTCCACGAGAGAAGACTCGAGCTCGCTTTCGAAGGCTTCCGCTTCTTCGACCTTCTGCGTCACGGCTTCGACAGAGCCAAGGCGATCCACGACGCTATGCCTCAGCAGGACAGCTACTGGCAGGAGAGACTTCCGCTCACCGAAGAGACCGTGCTTATGCCGATCCCTCAGACAGCGCTGGACAACAATCCTAGTCTTACGACCAATCCTGGATATTAATCGTCACTCCATTGGACGTCCGGGGCCGGACGTCCAATGAATCTGAATGCTATGTCAATGAAATTCAAATATTTATTTATTGCACTCGTCTGCACTTTGCCATTGGCCTGCGGCCACGGCAACAAAGGGACCGACCCTGTGACGCCTGTGGAACCGGACGAGCCGGAGGAGGTCGTGAGCGACATCACCACCTACATTACGACGGCTGATGCCACTCAGCTTTTCACCGTGCGCACTTCGGACTTCACCAAGGCGGGCAGTATGAGTCCCAACCAGGTGAAATTCGCCGAAAATCCTTCTGCCCCCGAGGTGGACGGTTTCGGACTTGCCGTGACGACGGCTTCCTGCTACAACCTTCTCAGGATGTCGAAGG
>CAVCSJ010000127.1:0-5289 GCA_963604895.1 bacterium | reverse complement strand
TCGCCGACCTGTGGGACAGGGTCAAGGCCCTGCGCGTGAAGATTGCAGCCCTCGAAGCCGAGTACGACAAGGAATGCTGCTATTATAGATTGTCGTTTCACGTCAATACATTTTAATCTATGGACAAAGACTTAAAAGAACGCCTTGACCAGCTCCTGATTGACGAATACCAATATTCGGAACCCGAGGAATAGACCAATACGAAACTTTCAACCGACAACGAACAAAAAAAATGAAATTTAACGTAAAATATGATTTCACGGTGGACCTGGCAACGGCCCACAGCCGTACGTCCAAGTCCTGGAAGAACCGCCACTGGCAGTGGTCAGCGCTGCTGGAGAAATGCAGCGAGACACGCAGGACGGATGAGACGGCGGCGGAATATGCCCGGATGAGCCGTGAAGAACAGAGCAATATAAAGGACGTGGGCGGATTCGTCGGAGGCTACCTGCAGGACGGTATCCGTAAGACCGCTAACGTGACCTTCCGCAGTGTCGCTACCCTTGATATCGACTACGGCACACCGAACGTCTGGGACGACTTCCAGATGGCCTACGGCTTCGCGGCTATGCTGTATTCGACACACAAGCATAGCGACAAAACCCCACGGTTCCGTCTGGTGTTCCCGCTGAGCCGCCCCGTTACTCCAGAGGAGTACGAACCGCTTTGCCGCAAGATAGCGGCTGAAATAGGTATCGATCTGTTCGATGATACGACCTATGAACTGCCGCGTCTGTTCTACTGGCCTAGCACTTCGAAAGATGCCGAATATGTCTTTGAATATCAGGACGGCCCCGCCTGCAACGTGGACAAAGTGCTTGCCCTGTATACCAACTATAAGGACGCCAGCGAATGGCCGTTAAGCAGCCGCGAGGGCAACGTGGTACGGCACGAAATGAAGAAGGCCGGCGATCCGACGGAAAAGCCGGGCGTGATAGGCGCGTTCTGCCGCGCGTACACGATAGAGGACGCCATCGAACGCTTCCTGCCCGAGGTGTATGAGCCTACCGCAGTGGCGGGCAGATACACCTACAAGGAAGGCAGCGTGTCCGGCGGTCTGGTATGTTATGAAGGCAAGTTCGCGTTCAGCCATCACGAAACGGACCCCGCAAGCCGGCAGCTGTGCAACGCCTTCGACCTTTGTCGCATCCACCTGTTTGGCGAAAAGGACAAGAACTGCCGGACGGATGACGTGACGCGCAAGCCGTCGTATGAGGCTATGACGGCCTTTGCCGCGGAAGACGCAAACGTAAGGCTGCTGCTGGTGCAGGAGAGGGCCACGGGAATGGCGGAAGACTTTGAAGGCATTGAGGTGCCGGAAGACTACAGCGACGAGTGGAAGAAGCAGCTGGAGTTCACCAAGAAAGGGCAGCTGCAGTGTACCACCAGCAACGTGATCACGATATTGGAAAACGACCTTGCAGTGGCCGGCAAGGTTAAGCACAACCTGTTCACCGAGGGCGACGAAGTGACGGGTAAGCTGCCGTGGGGGAAGTCCACCGGACAGTGGACGGACGGGGACGATGCGAACCTCAGGGTATGGCTGGAAAAGAAGTACGGCCTGGTAGGCAAGGAAAAGATAGCAGACGCGCTCACGGCCGTGCTGACCAAGCACAGCTACCACCCGATACGGGACTACCTCAGCGCCCTGCAGTGGGACGGCACGCCGCGTCTGGAACGGCTGATCATTGACTATATAGGCGCAGAGGATAACGAACTGACGCGTACGATGACGCGCAAGCACTTCACCGCGGCCGTGGCAAGGGTGTTTAACCCCGGCTGCAAGTATGACTACTGCCTTATCCTCACAGGGCCGGAAGGGGCCGGAAAATCAACGTTATTGGGCAAGATGGGCGGCAGGTGGTTTAACGATTCCGTAGTCACCACAGAGGGCAAGGAAGGTATGGAGAGCCTGAGGCGTGCGTGGATCATAGAGATGGGAGAGCTTGCGGGAATCAAGCGCAGCGAGGTGGAAAGTGTCAAGGCGTATCTGTCCAAGCGTGTGGATATCTACCGTGCAGCCTACGGCCGCAGAGTGACCGAACACCCGCGGCAGTGCGTGTTCTGCGGTACTACCAACGAGCTGCTGTTCCTGAAGGGTGACAACGGCAACCGCCGTTTCTGGGTGATAGGGATAGATCCCAAGCTCAGGAAGGTGACCAGGTGGCAGGACGCTTTGGATGCTGACCGTGACCAGCTTTGGGCGGAAGCCGTCCATTACTTCAAGGACGGCGAAAAGCTGTACCTGAATGAAGCGATGGAGGCGGAAGCCCGCAAGCGGCAGGATGAATATAACGACAGTTCGGACGATCCGTGGTGGCCGCTGCTGCAGAAGTTCCTTGATACCCCGCTGCCGTCCGACTGGGACCGGCGGGACACGGCAGACAGGCGGCGGTGGCTGCGCAGTTCAGATCCGCTGGATATGCCGGGAACGGAGCTGCGCGAAAGGGTATGTATAGCTGAGTTCCTGTGCGAACAAATAGGCCTTGAAATGACCGATAAGGAGTACCAATATAAGGCCAGAAGGGTAGGTGCTTTGATGCGGAAACTGCCTAGCTGGGAACCGGTCAGTACGACCAGACACGTAGAGAAATTATATGGCAGAGGTAAAGGTTATCGGCGTGTTGAGGATGACGATTTATAGCCGAATTTTTGTCAACCGAACAGGCAAATGTCAACCGAGTTTTCGGTTGACAAGTGAGGAGGGGCAAAAATGGTATGTCAACCGAGCAACCGAATGTCAACCGAAATTTTAGGTATTTGGTTGACACGGAAACGACTGATTTTTAGAAATATACAAAGATTGTCAACCGTGTCAACCGAAAAATTATAAATAGAGATATAATTGATGTAAAAATAGGATATACCCGTAGAAACGCACGCAAAAACACGCGTATACACGTATAGGGGTATCTATATATAGAAAATTGGGTTGCGGTTGACAAATGCAGAAACGGATTGAAAATATAGCCCGTCACGCGGAAGTGTCCGAAAAGGCGATAGAACGATACCTGGCAGACCGGGTGAAAGCGCTGGGTGGCGTGTGCTTGAAATACACCAATCCTGGGATGACCGGCTACCCCGACCGCCTGTGCGTGATGCCCGAAGGGAAGACCGTTTGGGTGGAGCTGAAAAGCAAGGGCAGAAAGCCCGAAGCCCTGCAGGAAATCAGGTTCAGGCAGCTGGCGAGTTTGGGCCATCCGGTCTACGTCTGCGATAGCCGCGAAAAGGTGGATGAAGTTTTAAGCAGTTACACGAAAACGAAGATATGATATACAGACCTTACGAATATCAGAAGACCGCCGAAAGGTGGATAATCGAAAAGCCCCGCTGCGCCCTGTTCCTGGATATGGGATTGGGCAAAACAGTTGCCACCCTTACCGCGATGCAGCGCCTTATCGATGACTGCGACGTGAACCGCGTACTGGTGGTGGCGCCGAAAAAGGTTGCCGAAACGACGTGGTGTACGGAAGCGGCGAAATGGGACCACCTGCACAGTCTTCGCGTCGTGAAAGTTCTGGGATCGGAGAGGCAGCGCAACGCCGCCCTGGAATCCGAAGCCGATATCTATGTCACCGGCCGTGATAACTTCGTCTGGTTGATGGGCAAGTATAACGGCGTTCTTCCCTTCGACGCTATCGTGATAGACGAGCTTACAAGCTTCAAGAGTTCAAAGAGCCAGCGGTTCAAAGCTATGAGGATTGCATCCGCCGGAGTTCGTCGCGTCGTAGGCCTTACAGGCACACCCGCGCCTAACGGCCTTATCGATCTGTGGGCAGAAATGTACTGCATAGACCGTGGCGAACGTCTGGGAAAGTCCATAAACAGGTACCGCGATACGTACTTTCACGTTCATAAGTGGAACAACATTGTGGTGCGATGCGATGTGATCAAGGGCGGGGAACAGGCCATAAGGGGCAAGATAGCCGATATATGCCTGTCGATGCAGGCCAAAGACTACCTGCAGCTTCCCGACCTGATGGTACACACGGAGCGCGTCCACCTCAGCGGCAAGACGATGGCGGAGTATACGAAGTTTGAGCGGGAAAAGGTGATGGAGTTCCAGAGCGAACACGGGCAGGAACCGGCGAACGTTCTGGCCACTTCCGCTGCGGCCCTGATGAACAAGCTGAGCCAGTTCGCCAATGGCGCCGTGTACGATGAGGCTATGGCCGTACACGAAGTCCACGACGAGAAGATAGACCGGCTGGCTGAAATCGTTGAGGCGGCAAATGGAAGCAGCGTTCTGGTGTTCTACCAGTACAAGCACGATGCAGCAAGGATATCTGCGAAGCTCAAAGGGTATGAGGTCAGGATCTACCAGGGAGCGAAGGACCTGGAAGACTGGAACGCAGGGAAGATAGACGTGCTATTGGCGCATCCTGCATCGACCGCGTACGGGTTGAATATGCAGGCGGGCGGACATAACATTGTGTGGTTTGGTACCGGCTGGAATCTGGAACACTACCAACAGGCCAATGCCCGCCTGCACAGGCAGGGGCAGCAGCACCCGGTGATGGTGTACAAGCTGATCTGTGAAGGCACGGTGGATGAGAGGGCGGCCGCTGCACTGGAAGGGAAAAAGAGCGTGCAGCAGAATTTGTTGGACTGTTTGAATTATCTGAAAATAAAGTATGGGAGAGCGCAAGAGGGTTAACATATCCGTGGATCCACAGACCTACGATGCCTTGCTGCGGCTGAAGAAGGTTTATGGCTTTGGCAATGTGTGCGAGCTGGTGCTGGCACTTGTCCACATCCTCTTGGATAGACTGGAAGCGGAGGGCCGCCGTAAGTACGACCTGCCCGATGATGATGGGGCGTACATTGATGAGATGTTCGATGAGCTGAGCCATTCCCAGCGCGAGCCAGACGGCGCAGTACCCGTACGGAGAAACAACAAGAAAATCGAATGATATGGCCAAGGACAAAGAATACCAGAAACTGATACACACCACCCGGTGGCTGAAGCTTCGGCGTGATGTACTGACACTGCACCCCGTCTGCCAGAGATGCGAAAAGGAAGGAAGGCTGACACCCGCGACAGAGGTACACCATATCCGACCGGTGGAAGAAGCCTTCAGCCACAGGGAGAGAGAGGCAAGGATGTATGATGCACACAACTGCCAGGCCCTGTGCCACGACTGCCACGTGAAGGTCCATACGGAGATGGGTAGGAGCGGGCGGGTGGCGACGAAGCAGCGCAACGAAAGGCAGGTAGGGGAAATCAACGAAAAATTTTTTGGGGGCTGACCTTATGGGGGGGGTATGCTTTTTAGGACGGGGTATGGC